>CALUXH010000053.1 GCA_944324695.1 uncultured Elusimicrobiales bacterium
CTGGGGCTGAATTAATATCCTTTCTTTTTCCAAAAACCGGGAATTTTGTATACTTTTCCTATGCATATTCACAGAGGTAAAATAATGCGCATGAAAATTACACATCCGGATGACCTCGCAGCCCGAAACGATTTGATTATTGCATTGGTTTTCTCTTTACTTACCATTATGATCTGGAGTCTTTTTACCATTGATGGCAGTACCATGGATGATATTCTCGCTGACAGAGATGCCTCCTTGTGTCTGCTGGCATTGCTTGCAGTGATAGGATATTTTCTGTTTCATTCGTTTTATCTGCTCCTGGTAAAACGCGCCGAACGGCGAAAAAACGGGCCGGACGTAAAGGGCCTGAAGTTTGCCGCCCAAGGAGTGAGCGTATACCGGCCGCCGCTGGCGCCGCTGTTTTTCCCGTATAGGGAAACTTCTTTTTCCCTGGAAGTAATAGCTATTAAAAAAAGAAACCAATATATGTCTTGGTATACGGTATCAGCCGTATATATGACGTTTCGGCAAAAAGATTCGGAGATTTGCATTCCCTGCGGCATATTACGCAAACGCAAACAACTGCGCCCCCTGCTGGACGCCGCACGCCGCTTCGCCTCGTTTTCGCTGACCGTGGACCCTTTTGGCAAACAGGACTCCAAGCCTTCCGCCTCCGGGAAAACAGAAATGCCGGACAACATTCCCCCCATGCCCAAAGAGCGGCAGGAACCGGAGGAAGTTTCTGCCATACGGCAAGAATTGGAAGATTATATGAAATACGGCATCTGGCCCGCACTGTCGGGCGATATGCGCAGTACATTTATTTTTTATGGTCTGATGATTCTGGCCGGAGGGATTTATATAGCTTCCCTGCTTTATACAGACAAGGAGCTTTTCGAGCTGTTGTGGTGGATGTCTCTTCTCCTTCTAGTACTGTCTGCGTTTCTGCTGTATATAGGGATAAAAGACTGGCTGACCGTCCGGAAATTGAAACGTCTAAAAGCCCGGGATTTGGAAAACCTGCAAAGAGCGGCCTACGAAGCGGAAATAAACGCCAAAGGAGAATAAAAAAATGCGCATAAAAATTAAACATCCGGACGACCTGTCAGCCCGAAGTGAATTGATTCTCGGTTTTTTGCTGTCCTTAGCTGCCATTATACTATGGAATGTTCCTGTTGACGATTCCTTGCATCTGCCGATGTGTGTCTTAGCTACGGTCCTCGGTGTATATTTTCTGCTTCATCCGCTTTATCTGCTCCGGATAAAGCGCGCCGAACGGCGCAAAGACGGGCCGGACGTAAAGGGCCTGGAGTTTGCCGCCCAGGGGGTGAGCGTATACCGCCCGCCGATGACACCGCTGTTTTTCCCATATAAGGAAACTTCTTTTTCCCTGGAAGTAATAGCCGTCAAAAAAAGAAATAAACATACATATTGGTACACGGTATCCGCCGTATATATAACGTTTCGGCAAAAAGATGCGGAGATTTGCATTCCCTGCGGCATATCCCGCAAACGCAAACAGCTGCGCCCCCTGCTGGACGCCGCACGCCGCTTCGCCTCGTTTTCGCTGACCGTGGAATCGTTCAGCCTGCAGGAGGCCAAAATCCCCCGCCGCCAACAGGAAAATGCAGAGTTGCTCCGGGAAATAGAATCCATGGATGATGAAATGCGGCGGGAACTGGATATGAACCGGGAACTGCAAGAAATCACCCAAATGCTTAAAGAGCGGCAGGAACCGGAAGAAGTTTCCGTCATACGCAGTGAATTGGAAGATTATATGAAATACGGCATTTGGCCCGCGCTGTCGGGCGACATGCGCGTTGCATTTATTCTTTATGGTCTGGTGACTCTGGCCGGAAGTATTTACATGGCTTTCTGGCTCTATGAGGACAAACAGCTTTTGTGGATACCTTTTTATTTTCTGGTGTTGGCTGCGTTTCTGCTGTATATAGGGATAAAAGACTGGCTGACCGTCCGGAAACTGCAACGTCTAAAAGCCCGTGATTTGCTAAACCTTCAAAGAGTGACCTACGAAGCGGAAATAAAACCCAAAGGAAAATAAAAATGCGCATAAAAATCCATCATCCCACAGACTGGGCCGCCAAAACCATGCTGCGCCGCGGACTGATGACAGGCGGAGTGGTATTGGCTTTTGTGTATTTTGCCCCGTTAAAAGAGATTTTTTGCACCTCCGGCGGAAAAATTTGCCTCGCCCTGCTGCCGTGGGCAACGTTTCTGGCGGTATGCGCGGCCCTGTTCTTAATGGCTGCGCCCGTATATATTTTGTACAAAGAACGCGCGCGCAGGCGACAAAAAAAGCCCGACGTAACGGCGGTGGATTTTGCCAAAGACGGGGTGTTTGTATACCGCCCGCCACAAAAGCCGCTGTTTTTCCCGTATAAAGAAACTTCTTTTACGCTGACGGCACAGGCCGCCGAAAAAGACGCGCATTATACCCGCCTCTATGTCGTACCGGCCGTACAAATGACGTTTAAAAATACGCTTTCTTCCGCAGACATACCCTGCCGCATTCATAACCAGCGGCGCCATTTACTGCCGCTGCTGGACATGCGCCAAAAATTCGCTTCTTTTTCCCTGTGCGTGGAACCCTTGCAAAACCTGGGGAAGGGCGGCCGGAAAGACGCCGATCTTCCGCAGGTGCAGGCCATACGCCGCAAACTGGACGACTATATGCAATACGGCATTTGGCGGAGCATGTCAGACGATATGCGCGTAACCTTTGAGCTGTTCGGTTTTCTTTTTACAGGGGCGGCGGTATACTTTTATTTTAAACTGTTTGGTCTGTCCGCGCCGGATTTGGCGGGCGCGCTTATTCTGTTGCTGCCTGCGGCGGGCGGTATCATTCTGCTCTGCGCCGCCGCCAAAGACCGGAAAACACAACGCCGGCTGGAACATTTGCGCGGCAAAAAATCCAAAAAAGACTGATATGGGATATGCCATAACGCCGGCAAGCGGACAACAAAAATAAGGAAGAGATCCTGAAACAAGTTCAGGATGTCCCTAATTTTCTGTTGGCCTATGAAAGTAACGCGGAGCAAAATAAAAATTTTGCCCCGCGTACGAAAATTGCCGCAACCGAAGAAGCCGTTTACAGAGCCTGTCCAGCATAACTGAAAAATACGCATTCGCCGCATGATTTTTCAAATTTAAGATGATTTTGCCGGATTTAGTTGCCGCGCCGCATAGCGAAAGCTATGTAAGCGGCAAGAGACGGCAAAAGCGCTTAAATTTGGAAAATTGTTTGCGTTCTGTCAGCCCGGCAACTAAAAAAGCCGTTTACTCCCCCAGCGCTTCCAGCATGGCGGGGATTACTTCATATAAGTCCCCCTCCACCGCATAATGCGCCAGCTTCATAATCGGCGCGTTCGGGTCTTTGTTAATGGCCACAATCACGTCCGCACCCGAACAGCCGGCCATATGCTGTATCTGGCCCGAAATGCCGCAGGCAATATACAACTTGGGCTTGACCGTGCGGCCCGTCAGGCCGATTTGGCGGCGGTATTCAATCCAGCCGCTGTCCACCGGCGCGCGTGACGCGGCCACCGCGCCGCCCAGGCGTTTGGCCAGTTTTTCCAAAAGCGTAAAGCCTTCCGCCTTGCCCAAACCGCGGCCGCCGGCCACAATCACGTCCGTTTCGGACAAGTCCAGCCCTTCGCCCTCGCTTTTGACAAATTGCAAAAATTTGGCCAGCGAGGTAAATTTCCCTTCGTCAAACTTAAATTCAATCACTTCTCCCGTGCGGCCCGCTTCTTTGGCGGCCTTGGGGTACGCCATCGGGCGCAAAGAACACATTTCCGGACGCGTATGGGCGCAGGTAATGGTGGCCATGAGGTTGCCGCCGAAGGTCGGGCGCGTGGCGTGCAGCTGTCCGTCTTCTTTATGAATGACCACTTCGGTGGCGTCCGCCGTCAGGCCCGTGCCCGCAAACACGGCCGTCTTGGCCGACAGGGAGCGGCCCATATTCGTGGCGGGGAGCAAAAACTTATTGGGTTTATACTGCGCAATCATGGCGGCCAATGTTTTGGCGTATACGTCGTCCACGTAATTTTCCAGTTGCGGCGCGTCGCACACATACACGGCATCCGCCCCGTGCTCAAACATATCCTGCGCAAATTTTTTCACGCCGCTGCCCAGCAGCACGGCGCAAAGTTTTTCGCCCAAATCGTCGGCCAGTTTGCGCCCGGCGTTTAAGAGTTCATAGGCCGTGGGACTGACCTTGCCGCGGGAAACCTCCGCCAAAATCCATACGTTTTTCCACTCTTTCATAAAATCGCTCTCTTAAATGTATTTGTTCTCTTTCAACAGTTCCACCAGTTTGGCGGCTTTTTCTTTTCCGTTGGCTCCTTCCACCGCCACGGCGTTGGCGTCGCGTTTGGGGGCGAAGGATTTGACCACGCGGGTCGGGCAGTTTTTCACGCCCAGTTTGTTTTTGTCCGCCTGAACGTCATCGGCGGTCCATTTGGTCACTTCGGCGCGTTTGGCGGCCATGCGGCCTTTGACGCTGCGCACGCGCGGATTGCTGATTTCTTTGACCACGCTGATGACGCACGGATACGGCAGTTCCAACACTTCGGTGCCGTCCTCGGTCAGGCGTTCCACGGTAATGCTTTTATCGTCCGCCTTTACGACGCGGCGCACAAATGCGGCGTTGGGCCAGCCCAGCCACGCGGAAATCTGCGGGCCGATGTGGCCGGTGTCGCTGTCGTTGGTCTGTTTGCCGCAAAGAATCAAATCTATTTTATTTTCGGCGTTTATTTTTTCCGCCCCTTTGGACAGGGCATAACTGGTGGCCCAGGTATCCGAACCGGCAAAGGCCACATCGCCGAGCTGATAGACTTTGTCGGCCCCGCGGGCAATGCTGTCGCGCAGGACGTTTTCCGCCGCCGGAGGCCCCATGGTGATCACCGACACGGTGCCGCCCAGCTGTTCTTTGAGGCTGACGGCCTCTTCCAATGCGTATTCGTCAAACGGATTCATCGCGCTTTCCACGCCGGAGCGGATTAAGCAGCCGGTAGCCGGGTCAATTTTCACATTGTCGGATTTGGGGGTTTGTTTGACACAAGCCAAAATGTGCATACTTATTCTCCTTTGGCGGCGTATTCTTTGATTAAAGCCGCGATGATTTCGTTTTTCTGGATATGGACGGTGCCTTCGTAAATTTGGGTGATTTTGGCGTCGCGCATGTATTTTTCCAGCGGGAAATCGCGCATATACGCCACACCGCCGCAGAGGGTGACGCATTCGTCGGCCACTTCCATGGCGGTATTGGCGCAGAAAAGTTTGGCCATGGCGCTGTATTTGGTCCAGCGACCGCCTTTGATTTTTTTCAGCTCGTCGTGCACCGTGGTGCCGTTTTCCAGCGCGGCTTTGACGGCGGGCAGGAATTCTTCGTCCATTTTATGCGTCAGGGTATACACCAGCGCGCGGCCGGCCTCGGTCTTGGCGGCCAGCTCGGCCACTTTATGCGCCAAGGCCTGAAAGGTGATAATCGGCTGCCCGAACTGTTTGCGCGTGCGCAGATACGGTATGGTTTCGTCCAGCGCGCCCTGGGCAATGCCCACGGCCTGCGCCGCCACGCCCGGGCGGGAATAGTCCAGCGTTTCCTGCACGTACAAAAGGCCGCGGCCTTCGCCGCCCAGCAGGTTTTCTTTGGGCACGCGCACATTGTCAAAAATCAATTCATAGGTCGGGTTGGTGCGTATGCCCATTTTTTCTTCTTTTTTACCAAACGTAAAACCGGGGGTGCCTTTTTCCACGACCAACATGGAAATGCCGCGCGCGCCGCGGGCGGGATTGGTGCTGAGGACAACCGTATAAAAATCAGCTTCTTTGCCGGTGGAAATAAAATGCTTGGTACCGTTGACCACATAATAGTCGCCGTCTTTGACGGCGGTGGTTTTTAAAGCGGTGGCGTCGGAGCCGGCTTCGGGCTCGGTCAATGCAAAGGCCCACAGCTTTTTTCCGCTGGCCAAATCATAGCACCAGCGTTCCCGCTGCTGCGGCGTGGCGGCCAAAAACATCGGAATCGCCCCCAGGGCGGACGTGCCCGGGGTCAGGGCCAGGCCCGCACAAACGCGCGAAAGCTCTTCAAACGCCATGGCCAGACAGGTAATCCCCCCTCCCAGGCCGCCGTATTTTTCCGGCAACCACAGGCCGAACATGCCGCTTTTGCGGAATTCTTCATACATTTCTTTGGAAAATTGTTCTTTAGCGTCCATTTCCGCGCGAAGGGGTTTAAGTTTCTTTTGCGCCAGTTCGCGGGTGGCGTTTAGGGTTTCCTGCTCCATTTCATTGATAGCGTAATCCATTATTTCTTTTCTCCGGTGGAATGAAATTTGCGCCGCGCGAAGCGTTTGCCTCCGCGGGAGTGATGGTAAAACGGTTTTTTCCCTCCGGCGCGTTTAGGCGGCACCAGGGAACGGTACAGCTGCTCCTGGCGGCGTATCATCACGGGAACGGTAAATTCCCCGAAGTCGCGCCGGGCAATATTTTCTTTAAAACGTTCGCGCAGGCCGTTGTTGCGCAGCAGAGCTTTAATCTTTTCGGCCAGGGCGGCAATGTCGTTTGCTTTGACCAAAAAGCCCGTTCGGTTGTCCGAAATGACTTCGCTGACGCCGTCCACATCATAACACACGGCGGGCACGCGGTGCGCCTGCGCTTCCAGAAGCGACATCGGCACCCCTTCACGCAAGGACGTGCTGACATACACATCAGCAATGGCCAGCAACTCATCGCTGTCACCGCGCCAGCCCGGGAATAAAATCTGCTTCTCTATGCCCAAATGCCCCGCCAGGCTGGTGGCGGCGGGTTTAAGCGGCCCGTCGCCGGTATAAATGAAGTAGACGTTTTTGATCTGGCCTAACACTTTATAAGCCGCCAGCACAAAGTGAATGGGGTTTTTAAGCGGTTTAAAATTGGCAATAGCCAGCACCACGCGCGCCGTGGGCGGGATTTTTAAAGAAGCCTTTTTGCCCGACGCGGCAAAGTTGTGCGGCAGTTTGCGCTCAAAATCTATGCCGGCGCGGATAATCTCACTGCGCACGCCCGCGCCTATGCCCAAAGAAGCGGCTTCGGCGGCGTTTTTCTTGGATACAAATACCAGCACATCCGTCAGAGAAGCGCAGAATTTTTCGGTTTTGACAAAAAAGTCAAAATGTTTTTCCCCATGTTCTTTGGCAAAGCCCAGGCCGTGAAACGTATGCACCACCTTGGCTTTGCGCCAAAAAACACGCGCGGCCAGCCGGCCCAAAATGCCGGCCTTGGGAGCGTTGGTATGTACGATGTCGGGGCGGATTTTGCGCATAAGCAGTCCCATTTGCAGCATGGCCAGCGCGTCATGGAAAAAGTATTTGACCCGTACGTCATGTTTTAACGCGGGAATAAAATGCAGATTTTTCAGTTCGCGTTTGGCCTTGCCGTCCAAACGTCCGCCTTTGCCCGCAGCCAAATAACATTCAAATTCGCGTTTATCCAGGCGTTTAATTGTGGTCAGCACGCTGTTTTGCGCGCCGCCTTGGTCCAAGGCCGTGATGAGATATAAAATTTTTGTTTTTACCATTAGTGCATTTCTCCGGTTTGGGTGTCAAAGATGCGGGCATTGGGAAAGTAATATTTGATAATGCCCTGGTAATCGCTTCCGTCTTCGGCCAGCCCCGCCGCTCCGGCCACACACAAGCCTACGCCCGTGCCGGTGTCGTAACCGCGCACGAGTACGCGCTGTATATTTTTGCCTTTGTACATGGGTACAAAGTCAAAAAACGTGGAACGCATGGTGCCCGCACTTAACAGGTATTCCACTTCCTGCGGGGTTTGGGCGGTATAACCGCCCTTACTGCCGTCAAAACGCATGGACAGCACGCGCCCCTGCGGGGACATTTTCAGCGGCACCATGGCGCGCAGTTTGCCTATTTCGCCGCGCTCGTTTACGCGGGCGGCAATTTCCTCCCCGTCGTACAGGTATATCCATTTGACGGCGGACCACTGGGTCGGATTGTCCGGCGTGGAATATAAATCCGCCGGCGGATTGGAAATCATGTATTTGGCCAGGTTGGCGGGAGAATAAGTGTAATTGGGGCGGCTTTCCGTATTGGCGGTGGTATCATAAGATACGGTGCCGCAGGAAGCGTAATACCCTAAATCCGTTCCGGACAAGTCCAACCCGCGCGAAGAAACCGCCGCGTCCAGTATAGCCTGCACGGTCAGGTTCATGCCTTTGAACTTAAAGTACACGTCATTATCCGTAATATGATAAGGCTTGTCGGCATTTTTTTCCGCCGCCTCCTTCAGCGCAGCGCGGAACACCACCGCCAGCGCCTGCAAGGCCGCTTCCCCGCGCACTTCCCGCGCCTGTGTGGCCAGCAGACCGGGAATTAAATCTTCCAGGTTCACTTCATTGACCAGCAACATGCCTTCCTCGGAAGGGATAACCGTCAAAGTCCCTTTGAGTTCTTTGTCGCTGAAATCCGCCGCGAACAAATCCCGCGTTGCAACATCTTTAACCAGCAGCGTTTTTTCTTCTTTATCCGTAGCAATGACAAAAGGGCGGCGAGCGGAAAACTCCACATGACCGCGCGCATCTTTGAAATCCACTCCCTTAGTCTGCGGGTTAAACTCCAGCACGCGCGTTACGTAAGACGGGGATTTGAGCACTTCGCCCAGGCGCTCGTCATGCACGCTCATCACGCCGGAAGGCTTGACGGACACGCTTTGCAACTGCACGGGCTGCTGCCAGCGGTCGGCATACAGCGCCATTTTGATTTTTTGCGACGGAGTGGAAGCCATGTCCTGCACGATGGGGTTGTCCAAGCGCAGAAAGAACAAATAGTCCTCCGGGTCGGCTTTTAAATTTTTGGCGTATTTTTCCACTTTTTTGCGCACTTCCTCATTGGTCGGATCCTGGCTGTAAAGCGTGGAATAATACTGGAAAGAGGCGGTTTTGTTTTCCTTGTCTTTTTCGGACAATTGCGCCAACAGCTGCATGGCGGGATAGTTGTGCCCGTCGTGATTTAAAGCTTGCTGCAAAAACACCGGGGCGAGCTTGCGCGAGTCTTTGCGCTCAGAAGCGATGCGCCCCATCATATACGCCGAAAAAGAAATCAAATACGGATTGGAGGTGTAAATATACTGAAAATCAGAGGCGGACAGCTCGTCCTGCCCTTCAAAATAATAGGCCAGCGCGGTGCCCAGTTTGGCCGAAGAAGCATATTCAAAATCCGCCGTCAGATACAGCATATCAGCAAAAGACTTGCGCGCTTTTTTATATTTTCCGGCGGCAAACAGCGTCCAGCCGCGCGTGAGTTCCACAAAGGGGTCTTCCGGAGCCAAGGAAGCGGCTTTGTCTATATACGTCAGGGCCTGCTTGACCAACCCGCGCTGCAAAGACAGAATGGACAGCTCCAAATTGGCCCGCGCGGCCACGGCGGAATCTTCGGAATTTTCAAAAGCCTTATAGGAAAAATAACATTCATCCGACTCCCCGGCGGCGCATTTTTCGGCCACGGCGGCCAGCTGCGGCGGCTGGGAATAATCCATAACGGTGGTATGCAAAATACGTTCACTAAGCTGCAGATTCAGGCGGGTTACCACCGAACTTTTGGTAACGGTGCCGGCCGGATGCTCCTCATCCGCCGGAGCGGACTCTTCATAGGTGGCGCTGCCCACCACTTCCGCGGAGGGAGCCTGTACTTGCGGGCTTGGCCGAGGCGAAGCCGAAAGCTGCTGCGCCGGCAAAACTGGCGCCCCGCATAGAATCAAAAAGATAAAAAGCAGTCGGAGCTTTCTCATATACAAATTATAACAAATTGAAAGGGGAAACCAAAAAGCTCTAAAACGCCTTCCCCAGCCCTAATAGCACCTGCCAAGCCGTATGAGAAGCGTAATGGAGCAGGAAATCATGCTCGGCCCTTGATATATATAACAGCCGGGAGGAAAACCCGCCGCCCCAGCCGCGCCCCAAAGAAAAGACTCCCCCCACTCCCACAAATACTGAGGCTGAACTCAGCTCTTGCGCGGGGAAGGCCAATTGCAATTTCCACCGGGTCCGCAAACAGCCGCCGCCCCCTTCCAGCCACAACAAGGGCAAAGTATCCGGCGTCAGCTTCCACCGGGCCGTTAGATATAACGCCTCTTGGCGCACATATTGCGTAAAAGGGATTTGAGAAACGGTTTGGGGCAAATACTGCCCTTCCAGCCCCAGGGACAGACGCTCCAGCATCCCCCATCGCGCTCCGGCAGACAGGCCGTAAAAAGCAGAAGAGAGGGTATTGCCTTCATCGTCTTTAAGAGGCTGAAGAGAAAACACCGGCCCCGCATAAAGCTCCAGCCGCCCCAACGCGGGCCCTTCGTTTGCTTCAGCAATGGTAAGGGAAGGATGGTGCACGGAATAAATTTGCGCGAAAGCCTCCCCCGGCAAATATGGCAACAACAACCATGCAAAGGTCCACAGCATGCCTGCCTTTATATGCAACTTAATAGCCATGATTTAAAATTTTAGTAAAGAGAACGATACGGACCTATACGCCCTTTCATCTATAAACATAAAAATAAATGATTAGCTTTTTATCCAAAAATGAGTGCGAGGGCAAAAATTAATTTATCATACCCGCGGAAAAATCCACCTCCAAACGCCCGGCATGCAGATATATCGCTTGGTTTGCCGGGCAGTCCGTCCCTGTCCAAAGGCCATCAAAAAAACGCCCCGGAAACGGGGCGTTTTTTTGAGAAGTGTCAAACTTATTTTCCGGCAGCTGCCTGCGCGGCGGCCACAGACTGGTTGTTGGCCACATCCGCTTCGGCCTGGCGCGCCTGAGCGGCGGCTTGTGCAGCCATACGGGACTCCTGGTCCTTATTAAATAACGCTTTCACTTGGGCGGAAGGCATTTCCAGCAGCTGAACTACTTCTTTACGGCGATATTTTTTGGCCGCATCCAAAGCGGTCTGTCCGGAGGTGGTCTTTAAAGTCTTATCGGCATCGTTAGCCAACAAAATTTTGACAATGGGGGCATAACCTTTCAGGGCCGCCCAGTACAGAGCGGTTTCCCCTCGTTTATTTTGCATATTTATATCGGCGCGGTATTGCAGGGTTAATGGGGCCAAAAGCGCCAGCACCGTTTCCGGATGATTGTAACGCGCGGCGTAAAGCATGGCCGTATTGCCGTCGTTATTGGCGGCATTTACATCCGCCCGGTAAGCCAGCAGGACGCGCACGCTCTGCGTATCGCCTAAAGAAGCGGAAATAATCAGCGGCGTGTTCCCGGCGGCGTTTTTTACATTGGGGCTGACTCCTCCCTTAAGCATAGCCAGCACGCCGACATAATTTTTTTGCGCGCTGGAACGCAGCAAAGTATTGGCGTCTAAACCGGCGCGCACCCCGTTGGTCAAAAACAAATCAACCAAATAACCGTTTTGCTTTTCTACGGCCAAGCCCATCGGGGTTTGTTGATAATTATTCGGCAGGTTCAAATCTGCATTGGCATAAATCAACAGCTGGGTAATATCATCATATCCGCCATATACGCTGCGCAATATCGCCGTATCGCGCGTATAAGCGTTTTGACGGTTTACATCCGCCCCCAGCGCCAGAAGTTTCTCCACGGCTTCAATATTGCCCATTGTAGCGGCCGCCATCAGGAGGGTGTCTCCCTGGCTGTTGATGATATTGGGGTCTTTTACCTTTGTGTCCAATATATCAAAAAAAGCCCTCGTATTTCCTTTTTGCAAAGCGGCGGTGGCTTCTTGGGCAATATCCTGCGGGGTTTGCGCGGCAATAACGGTTTTGATGCCGGCCGAAGAACGGGAGCGGCCAAACGAAGTGTTCCCTTTTACAGTATAGGCAAGCAACACCGCCAGCGGCACCAACGCCACCACCCCCACCAGCACCCAGGGACGCCGCTTAGCCGTATTAATGGCCACACGGACCTGTTTGGGGGAAGTAAGCGATATTTTAGTGGTATTCTTCTTAAACGGCACTTTTTGCCTCCGGTGAATGATTGTTTCCCCGGTTCAGGCGGGCATATGCATCCCGGGCGGCCTCTTGCTCCGCTTGTTTTTTATTGCGTCCTTTACCCAGCCCCAGCCGTTTCCCGTCCAGCAGGACCTCCACGGTAAAAATCTTATTGTGTTCCGGCCCTACGGTTTGCAGCACTTCATACTGCGGCATGCTGCGGCTGCGTTTTTGGATAAATTCCTGCAGCTGGCTTTTATAGTCGCTGCCGTCCTGTTGCAGGGGCTGCGTCTGCACCCAGGGCAGAACCACTTTTTCGGCGGCCGGATAACCGCCGTCCAAATACACCGCCCCGATGACGGCCTCCATGGCATTGGACAAGATACTGTCCCGCTGGCGGCCTCCCGTGGCCAATTCTCCGTGGCCAAGACGCAAAAAACGCCCCAAATCCAACTCTTTGGCCCACAGGTACAAATTGTGCCTGGAAACCAGGTTGGATTTTATTTTAGAAAGCACTCCCTCCTCGCTATGCGGGCATTGGCGGTAAATGTAATCAGCCACAAAGGCGCCCAAAATACTGTCGCCCAAAAACTCCAGCCGTTCATTGTGATGAACAGACCGATGCTCGCCCGCAAAAGACTTATGAGTGAGTGCTTCCTGTAAAATCGCCTCGTTTTGAAAACAATAACCTATTAGGTTTTCCAACTCTGTAGGCACGTTTGCTTTATTTTTTGGCATGGGCTTCAATATAGCTGATGGCTTCGCCCACGGTCTTAATTTTTTCAGCCTGATCGTCCGGAATTTCAATGCTAAATTCTTCTTCCAGCCCCATGATCAGTTCCACGGTGTCCAAAGAGTCGGCGCCCAAGTCATTGACAAACTGGGCTTCAGGTTTCACCTGGTCAGGTTCCACGCTCAATTTTTCTACGATGATGTTTGTTACTCTTTCTTTCACGTTTTCTACAGACATGTTGTCCTCCGGATTTACTTTTTAAATATAAAGTCCGCCGTTCACGGCCAGCACGTGGCCCGTAATATAAGCCGCGTCCCGGCTGGCCAAAAACATCACTGCTTTGGCGATGTCCTGCGGTTCTGCAAATCTTTTAAGCGGCACGGCTTCAAAAGCCTTTGCCTTCATTTCTTCGCTCATGGCGTCGGTCATAGCCGTACGCACAAAGCCCGGCGCCACCGCGTTGACGCGCACGCCGCGCGAGCCGAACTCTTTGGCCAGCGACTTGGTCAGACCGATAATACCCGCTTTGCTGGCGGCATAATTGGCCTGGCCGGCGTTGCCCATTTCCCCGATGACGGAAGAAATGTTGACGATATTGCCGCTTCTTTGTTTAAACATCACTTTTAAAGCGGCTTTGGACATCAAAAACGTCCCCGTTAAATTTACATTTATCACCGCGTCCCAGTCTTCCGGACGCATGCGCACCACCAGACCGTCTTTGGTAATGCCGGCATTATTGACCAGCACATCCAGCCCGCCCAGTTCTTTAACGGCGGCAGAAACAAAAGCGTCACAGTCTTCGGGCTTGGAAATATCGGTTCTGACGGCACAGACTTTGCCGCCGAAGGACAGCAAGTGCTCTTTGGTTTTTTGCAGGGCGTCCTCATGTGTGCCGCATACGGCCACGTCGGCTCCGGCTTGGGCGAACGCTTCGGCAATGGCCAGGCCTATGCCGCGCGTCGCACCCGTAACGGCCACTTTCTGGCCTTTAAAATCAGTCATGGTTTCCCCCCTCTTTGGCGTATTCGTCTTCTATACGCTGAAAGGTATCCTTCAGGGCGGCTATTTTTTGGCCCACATCCCCTATAAAATCTTTTTGTACCAATTTTTTAGCCGTTTTTAAAGCGTTAAAAATGGCTATCTCATTGGATTTGCCGTGCGAAATAATCGCTATGCCGTTCACCCCCAGCAGCGGCGCGCCGCCGTAATTATCGGGGTTGGTATGGTCTTTGACTGCTTTAAAAGCGCGTTTGGACAACAGCGCCCCGCACACGGCCAGCGGGCGTTTTTTGATTTCGCGCTTAATCATATTCAAAAGGGTTTTGGCCAAACCTTCCGCCATTTTGAGCACAATATTTCCCACAAAACCGTCGCAGACAATAACGTCCGTTTCGCCGGTGTTCACATCGCGCCCTTCCACGGTGCCTTTAAAATTAACGCCGATTTCTCGCATATGCGGCACGGTGCATTTGACCAAATGATTGCCTTTGGTTTCTTCTTCGCCGATGGACAAAACGCCTACGGAAGGGTCTTTGACGTCAAAGACTTTTTCCATATACGCAGCCCCCATCACGGCGAACTGCAGCAGATGAATGGGTTTGCAGTCGGCGTTGGCGCCGCCGTCCAACAGCAGGCTCACGCCCCGATAAGTGGGCATCGGGCTGGCAATAGCCGGCCGGAGCACGCCTTTCATGCGCCCCATGCCAAACAACGCGGCCACCATGGCGGCCCCGCTGTGTCCGGCAGAAACAAAAGCGTCAGCCTGCCCTTTGTGCACCAGTTCGGCGCAGACGACGATGCTGGCCGTTTTTTTGGAACGCACTTCCCGCGCGGGGTCGGCCCCCATGTCTATAACATCGGGGGCGTTCACCACGGAAATATTTTTTGGCAGGTCTTTATAGCCCATGGAGGACAGCTCGCGGCGGATGACGGTTTGGTCTCCGACCAAAATAATTTCCGCATCCAAACGCTTGGCCGCCTCTACGGCGCCGCGCACGTTTGGCTCTGCTCCGAAATCCCCGCCTAAAGCGTCCAGGGCTATTTTGATCATAGGAAGATTATTTGGCTTCTTCTTTCTTGGCCGCCTTCGGGGCGACGACGACACGGTCTTTATAAAACCCGCAGGAAGGGCAGACGTTGTGGGGCAGGCGCATCGCCTTGCAGTTGGGGCATTCCACGAGCTGCGCCACTTCAATCACCGAGTTGTGAGAGCGTCTCATGTCTCTTCTGGAACGGGTATGTTTTTTCTTCGGATTAGGCATTGTAATTACTCCTGTACATTTGACACGTCAAATGAATTTACTTAAATTTTCCTTTCAACGCCGCAAACGGCGAAAGAACGGGCGGCTTGCAGGCGCAGGGACCTTGGTTTAAATCTTTGCCGCACTGAGGGCAAAGGCCCTTGCAGCCGCTCTTGCATAAAAACTGAATATCCTCGGTCAGCGCAAGCGTTTGCCGCACAAGTAACATTATATCAATTATTTCGCTTTGTACGCTATAGCTCTCCAAAAAATTCTCATCAAAATCCTGCACGGTTTCTTTGAGGCAGCGGTCGCAGCGCACGGTGCGCTTGCCCCATACGCGCCCGCGGGCCATCATTTCTTTGCCCGCCGGCCAAAACTCCAGTTCT
The DNA here is from genome assembly GCA_944324695.1 of uncultured Elusimicrobiales bacterium. Lineage (GTDB taxonomy): Bacteria > Elusimicrobiota > Elusimicrobia > Elusimicrobiales > Elusimicrobiaceae > Avelusimicrobium. Next base: position 15,307 of record CALUXH010000053.1, read on the forward strand.
ATGCGCACTTCGGTAATTTTATTGGGAGGCGTGAAAATATCTTCAAAATACTTGGGCGCCAGTTTGGCCGAGCACTTCAGCCCCTCGTTGCGCAAAATATCCTGCGTGCGAAAACGAAGGTCTTCGGGCACTTCGTAATCTCGGCAAAAATCATTCTCTAACATATATTTATTGTAGCAAATTCCTTTTAATAGTGGGATTAGTGGTGGTTAGCGTAGGGGCATACGGGTCAAGCGGGATGAAAATAGTGACGACATTTCCGGAGCCGTATGGGTCGTATTATGAATTAAACGTAGCAGGGACGTGTGATATAGGGCTGCTGGGCAGCAGCTGCAGTTTGGACGCGGGGAAAAGGCTGCGGGTAATGGAAACGGAAGGGGACGACCGAGAAATGAATACAGGGAGTCTGATAGTCAGAAGCGGGGAGTTGGATTTGAATTCCAGCGGGAACAACTCTAGGTGGACGTTGGCTCATTTGCGGGTAGGGGGCAGCGGGAGCAACGCTTTGGGGCAGCTGAAATTCAGCCATGATTTAACGGCAGGGAACATCAGCGGGGAAGACAGCGTATATACGGTGGAAGCGCAGAATGTGGCGAATTTAAGCAGCCTGAAAATGTTTGGGGAAAAGTTTCCCCGGTGCGATGCCAGCGACAATGAAATAAGGTGGGAGAAGTTAAAGGTAAATGACGAGGAAGGGGTATTTTTGGTATGCGGTTCAGGGGGTGAGACGATAGAGGTCAACGAGGATTGCTGTTCAATAACGGACACGGCGAAATTTAAGGAATGCATATTTGCCAATTATGAGGAGGATTCTGCGGAATATATTTGCGCTGCTGGCGGGCCTGTGGATACAGGGAACAGAGGGACAGCGACCGGTGCAACAGCTTGTGCATACGCAATAGGCGGAGGCAATTGGTATCTTTGCCTAGCCGACTTTGAAGCCGTTAAGAATGGACCGGGTTTAGGTAATGCCTGTTTGGCAGCAAAAGAGACTTATGCTTCGTGGATAAACGGCGGGTATGTGCGTTGGGCTTGTGATCAAATATCTCCGCAATTGGATACGTCTATTAAGGATTATGAGGAGCCCGATCAGTCTTGTACTTGGGAAATTGTTAATACTGTAGACACGCTTTCTGATAATTATGGCCTTACCTCTTGCAGCCTGCAGCCTTATTATGCTTATAAGCAAATGGCAGAACGTAACGGGATGGCTTGTGGCCCTGAAGTGGTCCTCCACGGGAAGGGAGATCATAAGGGGATGTCTTCTTGCTATTATTTTAACGGTATATCCGAGGGCACGGTAACTTGTTCGGGAAATACATATAAGACCATCCGAGTACCGACCTTAATGTGCCAGTGAGCATACTGTTTTTGTCATTGCGCCCGTGCCAATAGGCACGGGCGCAATTTTTCTGTGTTTCCCGGTCCGGCTGATAAGCCGGACCGGAACAGTTAACAAAAAATCCCGGGCTAAGCCCGGGATTTTTATCTTTATAACTAAATTATCCAGCTTGATCAGAAATACATTGCATGAATGGGACGGTGACACCTAAATATTCGGTTTGACCGGCATTGACCTCCGTCCAGTTACTTGCTCCGCCCCAATAATAACACGTCTGCCCATACATGCTTTTAGACTGGCTGCCCGGAGTGGCATTGCCTTTGTCGGTACACCATTGTCCACCATTTGTTATATTACTCTCCCAAGCCGGTCTCCGGTACTGATCGATATTTTCGTAGCGGATAATCTTCCATGTGCAAGTATTATTCGGGCTTTCGCCACCGTCATCCTTAATAGACGTATCCACTACCGGCGTGATCTTGTTACACGCCCAGCGCGTATAATCCCAATTGCTGTATTTGTTTTCTGCCGCTCTACACGCCGCATCATACTCTTCGCTCAAACCTCCGACTAAACAGAGATAAAAATTAGACGCTCCTCCATGATTGGCTATGGCATGCGCACAGGCCGTGTTTCCGGTCTCCATATAACCTTCGGAGTTTCGAAAGGTTCCCCGTGCGCATATATATTCCACCGAATCTTCATCATAATTGGCAAATATACATTCCTTAAATTTCGCCCTGTCCGTTATCGAACAACAATCCTCATTTACCTCTATCGTCTCCCCGCCTGAACCGCATACCAAAAATACCCCTTCCTCGTCATTTACCTTTAACTTCTGCCACCTTATTTCATTATCATCGGCCCCGCAACGAGGAAATTTCTCCCCAAACATCTTTAAACTGCTTAAGTTCGCCTCGTTCTGCGCTTCCACCGTATACACGCTGTCTTCCCCGTTAATATCCCCAGCCGTTAAATCATGCCGGAATTTCAGCTGCCCCAAACTGCTGCTCCCTGTCCCGCCTACCTGCAAAAGAGGCACCGTCCATTTCGAATCTTCCCCGCTTGAATTCAAATCCAGTTCCCCTGATTTTACTATCAGACTCCCTGTATTCATTTCTCGGTCGTCCCCAGATATGGCCGTTACCCGCAGCCCTTTCCCTGCCTCCAAACTGCAGCTGCTGCCCAGCAGCCCTATATCACACGTCCCTGCTACGTTTAATTCATAATACGACCCATACGGCTCGGGAAATGTCGTCACTATTTTCATCCCGCTTGACCCGTATGCCCCTACGCTAACCACCACTAATCCCACTATTAAAAGGAATTTCTTCATAAAAAGCTCCTTTAAGGTCAGAATGATTACCCGCCTATGTTTATAGTATAAACTATAAAATCAAAAAAATCAATCCGTTTTTTACGCTGCGCCGCGTCATCTTCCTCTTTACAAAAACCCAAACGAGACACCCCTTTTGCGGCACGTTCCAAAGACTGTTGCCCCCTTCTTTGCTTCGTCAGGCATTGCCTTCTGGATTTGCGCCGCCGGAAATGATTTAAATAACGCCCGCTCCTTTCGGCGCGGGCGTTGTTAAAATGACCGGGCGGAGGCGTTATTTTTTCAGCCGGAGGGACGGCTTTTGTTTTTTGACCGTTCGGGCCGCCGTTTTTTTACCGCTTTTGGCCGCTTTGGCGGGCGTTTTGCGCGCCGCGCCTTTAGACACTTTGGCCCGAACCGTTTTGGCGGATTTGACGGCTTTGCCCGCCGGCTTTTTGACCGAAGCGGCGCGCGCCGATTTGCCCGCCTTTTTGCCCGTTTTTCCTGCGGAGGCTTTGGGGGCTTTATACCCTTCCAAAGCCAGCGGCAGCACCTCGTCCATGTGAGAGACGGGGATCAGCGTCAGCTCTTTGCGCACTTTTTCGGGCAGTTCGGACACGTCTTTTTCGTTCGTGTGCGGAAACAGAATGGTCTTTACGCCCTCACGGTACGCAGCCAGGAATTTTTCTTTAATTCCCCCCACCGGCAGTACGCGGCCCGTAATGGTCACTTCGCCGGTCATGGCCAGCTTTTTCTTTACCGGCAGACCGGAGAGCAGACTGACCAGCGCGGTGGTAATGGTAATGCCGGCCGACGGGCCGTCTTTAGGCACGGCGCCTTCAGGGAAGTGGATATGAAAATCCGTATGGTCAAAGTTTACGCCCTTGCCAAAGCCGCGGCTGCGCGCATAGGTCAGCGCGGCGCGTACGGATTCCTTCATCACATTGCCCAACATACCCGTCAGTATCAGCTGGCCTTTGCCCGGGATTTTGGCCGCCTCTATGGACAGCGTCTCGCCGCCCACGCTGGTCCACGCCAGCCCGGTGGCGATGCCCACGCCGTTTTCTTCTGCGGCGAAGTTGGAATACTTCGGCACGCCCAGGTATTCATGCAGGTTTTTGGCGTTTACCGTAATTTTTTTGCCGCCGTTTTCCACATACTGTTTGGCGGCTTTGCGGCAGAGGCTGCCTATCTCGCGCTCCAAATTGCGCACACCGGCTTCGCGCACATATTCGCGCATAATCAAGCCCACCGCGTCTTTGGCAATGTCCAGAGAGCCTTCTTTGAGCCCGTGCAGTTTCATCTGTTTGGGAATTAAATAATGGTCGGCTATTTCGTGCTTCTCATAATCGGTATAGCCGGAAAAATCTATAATTTCCAAACGGTCGCGCAGCGTATTGGGTATGCCGGAAAGGGAGTTGGCCGTCGTAATAAACATGACTTTGGACACGTCGTAAGGCACGTCTAAAAAGTGGTCCACAAAGTCTTTGTTCTGCTCCGGGTCCAACAATTCCAGCAAAGCCGCCGCGGGGTCACCGCGCCAGTCAGACCCCATTTTGTCTATTTCGTCCAACAGGAAAACGGGGTTGGAGCTTTTGGCCTTGCTGATGCCCTGTATAATGCGCCCGGGCATGGAACCGATATAGGTGCGGCGGTGGCCGCGTATTTCACTTTCGTCACGTACGCCGCCCAAAGACATGCGCACAAACTTGCGTCCGATAGCCCGCGCGATGGATTTGGCCAAAGACGTCTTGCCCACGCCCGGAGGCCCCACAAAGCACAACACCGGCCCGCGCAGGCCTTCAGTCAGTTTACTGACGGCCAAATATTCCAAAATACGTTCTTTGGGTTTGTCCAGGCCGAAGTGATCCTCATCCAAAATTTTCTTGGCGGCGGCAATGTCCAGCACGTCCTGCGTGGTGATGTTCCAGGGCATATTCACCAGCCAGTCCAAATACGTGCGAGACACCGTGGCCTCCGGAGAAAAAGGAGCCATTTTTTGCAGGCGTTCCACTTCTTTTTCAGCCGCTTCTTTGGCGGCGGGAGGCAGGCCGTTCTTCTTGATTTTGGCTTTTATCGCGTCCAGCTCTTTTTGGAAATCGTCCTTTTGGCTTAGTTCCTTTTGAATGGCTTTCATCTGCTCATTCAAATAATATTCCTTTTGGTTCTTTTCAATCTGCGCGCGGACCTGGGAATGAATTTTTTCTTCCAGTCCCAGAATTTCCACCTCGCTGGTGATGAGCTTTAAAATTTTCTCCAAACGGTCTTTGACGTCGGTAGCTTCCAAAATTTCCTGACGCTGTTCCGTCTTGACCACCATATTGGAGGCAATGGTGTCGGCCAGCTTGGACGGGTCTTCAATCTGGCGCAGAAAAGACACCCCCTCCACCGCAATGCGGCGCGACACGCGGGCGTAATGGTCAAATTCGTCCAGCACTTTGCGCATGAGCGCTTGCACAACGGGGCTGTTGTCTTCCTGTTCTTCAATATATTCCACCGTGGCAAACCAGGTGTTGGTCATGGGGTTGAGCTCCAGCTTTTCCACGCGGGCGCGCACCAACCCCTGCAGGAAAACCTTAATGGAACCGTCCGGCATTTTCAGCGACTGCGTAATTTCGCTGAGTACCCCGAAGTGATAAATATCACTCTCTTTGGGGTCTTCAATTTCCGCCGCTTTCTGCGACAGGGCCAGCACATACTTGCCCGGCGATTCCAACGCCAAATCAATGGCGACGATGGATTTTTCGCGGTCCACCGACAGCGGCAGCGACATCCCCGGGAACATCACCACGTCCCGTATCGCCACCGCCGGCACCACCTTGGGCAGGGAAAGGGTTCTTTTCATCATCTCTTCCATAATTTCATCTCCGTATCAAAAAGGATAAATCTTTGCCCGACGGCGCACAAGCGCGCTTTTGGGCTAGTTTAGAAAAGTATAGCACATTCGCTTAAAATTAGCAAGCAGTTTATTTGATTGCTAATTTTGAGCCGGCTTCAGCTCTCCTCTTTCTATAGGTCCCGCATACCCGCCAGTTCTCCGCGGCAGGACCCAGACAGGACATGGGTCCTAATTCCCCCGCCACAAGGGCCCAAAGACCCTGGAAAACCCGCCTCAAAAGACATAAAGTATAAACGTGAAGATGGTAATTTATTCCCAAGGAGAATGTATGAAAATGTATCGCCAGTTGGTTTTCGTTTTCAGTCTGTTGGTTTTTCTGTTTGTTTCCGCGCCGGCCGCACACGCTCAAAGCAACCCCTACGAAAAAGTTCCCTACGAAAAAGCGGCCGCAGACACCACCCACACCATGAACGCACTGACGCCCCAAATCTCCCGTGAGCAGTACCTCCTGCAGCAGGCCTTTACCGCCGGCCTGCAAACCGTGGAAGCCCACCAATATACCAATACGCTGACGCAACAGGACCAGGAAATTATCCAGCTGATGGACGTCAAAATCCCAGGCATAATGAACAGAATAGATGAGTTGATTGAGGCAACAGACGAAACCGCAGCGCAAACGATCGGCAATGAGATTGACCGGGATTTAACAAGTGCCTGCAACGAACTGGCGCGCAAAATTATTGCCAATCAAACCCTTTATCCTGAACCGAAGGATTGGCAGGTGGCCTCTAATTACGCCATGATACTGGCCTTCACCTCTGCCTCGATGACCGGTAAAATAGACCCCGAGGTCAGCATCATACTGCAGGAGATATTTTTACAGGAGATGTACCAGATGTACCAACAGATGCAGTAAAAAGGAGAATAAAACCTCCTCTTTAAAAGTTCCCCCGCCTGCGGACGGGGGATTTTTATTATCCAAACACGGGCCGGATTTCCCCGGCGCACGCAAAACCCCGCACCTAAAAGGCGCGGGGTTTATCACGCAGAAAAGAAAACTTATTTGTCGCGCAGTTTCAGCACTTCGTCTATAATGCCGTATTCTTTGGCCTCTTCGGCGGACAGATAATAGTTGCGCTCGCTGTCCTGGCGGAGCTTTTCTTTGGGCTGGCCCGTGTGCTTGGCCAAAATGTCCAGCAGATGCTCTTTGTTGTCTTTGAGTTCTTTGGTTTCAATTTCAATGTCCGTCACCTGGCCGGAAATCCCCCCGCCCCAAATCAGCGGCTGGTGAATCATAATGCGCGCATGCGGCAGAGCGTAGCGGCGGCCTTTGGAGCCGGCGGCCAGCAACACCGCGCCAAAGCTCATGGCCTGCCCCATGCAAATGGTGGTGATGGGAGCTTTGATAAACTGCATGGTGTCATAAATAGCCAGGCCGGCGGTCACCATACCTCCGGGGGAGTTAATATAGAGGTTGATTTCCCGCTGGGAATCCTCCGCATCCAAATACAAAAGCTGCGCGATAATCATGTTCGCGCTGGCGGTGTCCACTTCCCCTTCTCGTCCGCCCACAAAAATAATACGGTCCTTGAGCAGGCGCGAAAAAATATCATAACCGACGTTTTTCTCTATAATGGTAGGTACTATCATCATACGCTCCAAATAATATTTTTTTCTATTATACGAAAAATGACGTACAAAGCGCCAAGCCCCGCACAAGCCTTTGCTCGTTTGCATGTAACGGGATTGCGCCTTTTTCAAACAAAAAAACCCTACCGAAAAAACCCAAAAAAACGGAAATAGGACAAAAGACCTATTTCCACGGAGTTAAATTATTTTTTAAAATAATAAAGATTTATTTATTACGAGGAAAACAACATGCATTCATTACAAAAAACACTGTCTTTACTTGTCAGCGTCGCCCTGTTGGGCCAAAGCACACTCTTTGCACAGGAGAACCGAACCGGGCAGGAACCGTCGCTGGCCCAATACCAACAACAGCTTCAGGAAGACGCCCAACGGGCTCCCTGGATTTCTCGGGAAGGGAAAATATTCCTGGCGGCCGGAGGCATCGCTTTTGCTCTTCTTTATTCGCAAAACTGGTATTACAAACGCAGTATAAAGCGCATGCAGGAAAGACATATCCATGACAATTACCAGATGTTTGAGCAGCACACGCGGGAAAACGCCGCCGCTTTTGAACGGGAAAAACAACTGCATAAAGAGTTGAAAGGAGCCCGCAGCCAAATCGAAAAACTAAACAAGGAAATAGAACTGCTCAACATCTCCGCCAACGCCACGCGCCAGCAATACCAAAACGACCTGAACAAAAACCGCTCTCTGACCAAAAAGCTGCAAAAAGAAATACAAAGACAGCGCAACCTGCTGGAGAAATTTCCCGGATATACTTCCCCGCTGTTAAGATATACCGCCGGTTCCCCCGCCGATTACGCCAAATACGAAAAACTTTTTGACGGAGCCCCTATGGATGCTTCCCGCCAGGCCTTGCGCCGGCAATTGGCGCAGGAACCCTGGCTTCTGCAAGCCCCTAAAGCCCAACAGGAAGAATTTTTGAAAATCATTGACGAAGTCATCTCCCAAAGCCGCCACAGCCGCCTGGCCGGGGATGAAGCCATGGCCCGCCTGCTGCGCCGCTCTATAGACAAACATATGCCCATCTATAAGTATTTGTTAGGCATGGGACGGTATATTTTCCAGTCAAAAAACGTCATGACCGTTGGGCTGCTGCTTGCTTTCGGCGTTGCCGCGCACAATAATGCTTCCGCACAAAAAATAGCCGACCGGGTTAACACCAACTTTGATCTTTTCCTCAAAGCCACGCCGCAGGAATTGGAAATGTTGGAACAAAATGAAGAAGCCCGCCGCATTTGTATCCAGGGGGCCCGGCTGCTGCATGAACTGAGCCTTCTGCCCGCACAGGACGTGCAGGATCTGATGGGCTCTTTCTCTCTGCCGGAAAACGGAAAGCCTTCCCCGTCCGTCTATATTCCCCATATGACCAAATAAGATAAACCGGCATTTGGAGCATTTTCACAAAAAACGCATCCCCCAAAACGGGGGATGCGTTTTTGCGACAAATATGCGCCGTTCAGAGCTTCGGCTTTCTATGTTATCCGTTTTTCTGATATACGGCAGACATATTCCGGGCCGCGCCGCAGACTTATGGATACGGATAGAATAAAAATTTTCCTTCCGCCGTACGCTGCAGGGTCCCCCACTGGTTCTTTCCGTCAACATACAGCATGGCATCCACACGAGTAAAAGAGGAAGCGGGGATATCCCGCGTCAGATGTACCACTGAGCCGGAAGGGAAATCTCCTTTTATCTGCACGACCAGCGGGATATTTTTCTCCTGGGACAAAAACTTCCGGGAATAAAGTTCCGCCACAGAAGGATCGTCCGTAATATTGACAACCCTCACTTCGGACACATGTCTGGCATTGAGCGAATAAGACATCAGCAAATGGTTGTTGTAAGAGCTGACATCTTGGCGGAGATATCCTTTTTCCATGACACGAAGGATGTCTTTTTCCCCCAGCGAAGCCCCCCTCCACATATACCTGGGGTTTTGAACGCCGGGATAAACCGGGAGCGGTTTGGACAAATCCGCCCCGTGACCGGCCAGGCCGTCCAAAAGGTAAGCTTCTCCCCGGACGGCAGGCGTGCCGGCATAGCTGGACGGTTTGGCCCCCCACCGGTAAAGCTGGGCCAATGCGGCTTTCGGCGGATAGCCAAAGGCTTTCCTGAGCACGGAATACCCGGCCCGTTTTCCCCCGATGAATAAAAATGTCCGGCCGACGACGCCGATGCCGCTTTTTACGACCGCGCTTTTCAGTCCGCTTACAATTCCCTTCAAAGTCGCCGTCCCTGGAACAGGGACAAACAGCAGGGCCAAATCCACCGTATGTTCCCGCAAAAATTGCTCGCTTTGCAAATCCGCCGGCGCTTCCCGCGGCACCGCAGGCAGGCAGGACTTTGTGCCCGCAGGGGCCACATAATGGGGCTTCTGGCCGCCGCCGTATGCATAGCCAAGCCGCTGCATCAGCGTTTCCCCATAACGTACCGACGAGGTGGAGACGGACGGCGAATGATATAACAGCTCGGTATAGGCGGAATAGTCCCGGATATGCCGGCAATACAAATCGCGCAGGATATGTTTATTTTCTTCCCGTTCCGTTTCCGTCAGGGGCAAATAGGCCAGCTCCGCGGCAGCGTGTACCTGGGCCGCCAAAGAAAACGTGCTTTGCGGGGCCGCCAAAAGTTTCAGCCATTTTTTTCCCTCCTCTCCTGCATAAGCCATATTTTCCACGGCTTCAATATAGACGCGGTAATCTTCATGGGTATATTGCTGAAAAAACGAGCGGGGATTATGGTTTGCTTTTTTCATTTGGTCAAAAGCCCGCAGCGCCAAATATACGCCTCTGGGCCCGTCCAAAAAAGCCGCCGCCTGAAACACATACACCGCCACCGTCAGGTTGGCCTCTTCCGAGCCGTAATCACGCCCCATCACAGCAAGCAACGGTTCCATATCCGGCGCCGGCCCGTCCCCGGCGGGCAAAGCCGCATGCAGCAGGGCAAAGAGGCCCAGTTCCTGGCATCCCGACCCGGAGCATTGTTTAATATCGTTCAATGCGGCTTTCGCCATGGCGCGCAGACGCGCCAGCTGAAAATTATGCTCCTGCGAAGAAGGCGCAAAATACCCGTTGGACGCCAGCTCCGTCAAAGCCGTCTGGCTGGCCAGACGAATATAAGAATAAGAAGACTGCAAATGCCGCAAATAAAACTCCGCCGCCAGGCTGACTTGCCGGCGCGTTTCCCGGGCGTCCGAAGCGTCTATGGCGGCGGCCACGGCCCGGCTTAACGCCGCGGACTGTTTGGAAAAAGCAATCATCTCGTCGGGTATTATTTCACGGGGTTTGGCGGCTATATCGGTGCTTGCGCGCACCGCCGCTTCCGGACGGAAAGAGCGGGCAGGCCCCGGAAGCGTCCGGGCAGAGCTCTGCCCCGCAAACAAAACGGCCACACAACACGCCCACCATAAAAAGAAAATTCCTCTTTTAAAATACATGATATGCACTCCTGAGTTATAGCATAGAAAAAAACAGCCGCGTCCGCATGAGTCATAAGACCTAAAAAATCCGCGTTAAATGCCCATCTGTTTCTGGGTCCTTCCGGCCCCTATTTAGAAAATGCCGCTTCACACGGGGTGAAGCGGCAGAAGGTCAACCCCCAAATTTTACGGCCTGATTTTTTTGGCAATGGGCCTCAGGCGCGCCGTCAGCGCAAAGCGGCTTATCTGCGTGACGGGCGGACACTGGCGGCGTTTAAAGTCCGCACCGTCTATTCGCGCCACTACATCTGCCACCGTATTTTTGGCGATTTTATATTTTTGGGCGATATCCGCCGCCGACAGCTGCTCTTCCCAGTATGCGCGGATAATCTTGTCCAGCACGGGGTAAGGGGGCAGGGTGTCCTGATCGGTTTGCCCGGTGGCCAGTTCGGCGGTCGGGGCACGGTCTATAATGCCCTGCGGGATAATTTCGCCGTTCTTATTTATATGGCGCGCCAATTTGTATAAATCGCTTTTATATACGTCCCCCAGCGGCATGAGTCCCCCGCAGGTATCTCCGTAGAGCGTACAGTATCCCACGGCGGCCTCGCTCTTGTTGCCGCAGGAAAGCACCATGGCGCCCAGCTCCGACGACAAAGTCATCAGCACGTTGGCGCGCAGACGGGCCTGCAAATTCTGCTCCGTCAAATCCTTCGGGTGCGAAGAAATATGCAGTATGCCCGCTTTGACGGCCTCAAAGGCAGGGCCTATGGGAATGCGCTCGTGATTGATTTTTAAATTCTTGGCCAATGCTTCGGCCAGCTGTTTGCTTAACTCGCTGGTATAACGGAAAGGCATGCCTACGGCCCAAACGCTTTCCCCTCCCAGAGCGCGCGCGGCCAGCACGGCCACCACCGCGCTGTCCAGCCCGCCGGAAAGGCCCAGCACCACTTTATCCATGCCGCATTTGATAACCTGGTCATGGATGGAAAAAGAAAGCGCCTGCAGCAGTTCTTCCGTTTCATCGTATTTAAAAAGAATTTCGGCCGGTTTTTCTTCGCTGTCCCAGACAAAAGCCTGTTCGGCAAACTGTCCGCCGATAAACGTAAATCCGCCTTTGCGGTTTAGCGCGGCGCAGCGTCCGTCAAACACCAGTCCGTCTCCGCCGCCCAGCAAATTCAGCGACAGCAGCGGCGCACCGAATTTTTTGGCGGCTCTTTTTAACGCATCCAGGCGGACGGGAGTTTCCCCCTGGCGGTACGGCAAGGCGTATAAATTCAGCACCGCATCCGCGTCGGACGCGGATTTGTATTGAGTGATATCGCCCAGGCAAATTTGCAGGGTTTTCCCTTTAAACTCCACGCTTTCGCTGTCAAAAATCTTGGTGATTTTTCCTTTATATATAAAAGCCGCCGCCGTGGTCGGCTCTTTGGCCTCATAATCCACATATCCCAGTACGCAGGCGGCGTCTTTGGTATATTTGGCAATCTCTTTCAAAGCGGCCAGATTTTGTTTGACCAGGCGTTTGTCGTCAAACAAATCATACAAAGGGCAGCCGGTCAGCGCGGCTTCGGGCAATAACAACAAATCAGCCTGCGCCGAAGCGGTTTTAAGCAGGCGGACAATACTTTCCGCATTGGCGGCGATGTCGGCCGCGCGCGGGTTAAAAGAAACGGCGTATATTTTCATTCATTCTCCTATATATTATTATTTTACTATTTTGTGCAGACGGAGAGGTAAAATTAACCAAATAAAACTTTGCGGCGGCGGTGGAAAAAAGTTACAATAAAAAAGTAGCCTGACTAAATATTTAAAAAGGAGCAAAAAAGAATGAAAAAACTACTTGCCGTTGCCGTACTATTAACCATTCTGTGCGCCTGGCCCAAACCGGCCGCCGCATACGGCAATTCCAACCTGAAATTGTCCCTGTGGGACCGCATTGCCGTGGCCGTGCCCAACAACAACATTGACGAAGTAGTCGGCTTGGATTTGGGTATCGCTTCCGCCACCGAACATGTGTCCGGCGTACAGCTGGATTTCATCTACGCCAATGCCAGAAACGACTTTGACGGCATTCAATGGGCCTGGATCTTGGGCGTTACGCCGGAATTCAAAGGCTGGCAGGGCGCTTTGATTACCTTGGCCGACCAGTTCACCGGTTTACAGACCGGTTTGGTCAACTTAAACAAACAGGGTTTCACCGGCGTACAGTGGGGCTTTGGCAACGCGGCCGACAGCTTTACCGGTGTGCAGCTGGGCTTTGTAAACTATGCCAAATCCGTCAACGGTCTGCAGTTCGGCGTTGTGAACTATACCGAAGACATCCACGGTTTGCAAATCGGTTTGGCCAACATCGCCCGCAACGGTTGGTTCCCGGCCATGATTTTGGTCAACGGCCGCTTCTAATCCGTTTAGCTTTACAAAAACCGCGCCTGCAGAGGTGCGGTTTTTTTGCTATAATAATGGAAGGTTTATGACCGGCAAGGCGCAACCAAGTTGCAAATCAAAGCCTTTCCCTTCATAAATCCGGGCGAAGGCCGCCGGGGAATCCCCTTCCCTAATTTTGACCCGAGCCCCACAAGGAGAGTATAATGAGCAACGTATCCATGAAGTCCATGCTGGAAGCGGGCGTGCATTTCGGTCATCAGACGTCCCGCTGGAACCCCAAAATGAGCCGCTACATCTTCGGCGAACGCAACGGGGTGCACATCTTAGACCTGCAGAAAACCGCCAAAGAACTCAAAAAAGCCTGCGCTTTTATTAAAGAAGAAGCCAAAAAAGGCTCCAAATTTTTGTTCGTCGGCACCAAAAAACAAGCCCAGGAAGCTATCGCCGCCGAAGCTGCGCGCGCCGGCGTATACTGCATTCATGAAAAATGGCTGGGCGGCACGCTGACCAACTTCCAGACCGTCAAGAAATCCATTGAACGCATGAACGAACTGGAAAAATGGGAAGCCTCCGGCGTATTTAAAGCCATTT
>CALUXH010000054.1 GCA_944324695.1 uncultured Elusimicrobiales bacterium
GTTTCTTCCGTACCGGCCACCGGTAAAGACACATTTAACTGGGGCGGCTGGGGGATGTCCATTTTAGCGCAGGCGGCTACCAAAAACACCGTGCAAAAGGTAAGTAACAGATGGTTCCATTTCATAAAAACTCCTTGTTAATATAGTTTTGAATGGTTTATGCCATACTTTTTATATTTTACTTTAAAACAGAATGGTGAAACAAAATTAATCAAGGTATATATTGTTACCGGTGGATATAATAGAGGCTAAAACAGATGAAAACCAATCGGAATTTGTCCGGTATTTTATTGTATGATATGGGGCCGCGCACGGCCGCGGAGCCCCTTTGCCGGTCTGGATTTACAAAGCCGTGCCATATTTATGCGGTATCAAAAGCCTCGGGAAAAACTACGGAAAAACATTACGCCCGCAGTTTTGGTTGAAACGTTAAAAAGCATGCGGCGGCTAAATGATCGGTCCTTAAAATACCTGCAAAAGAAGAGGCTGAAAGTATTTTTGGGTACACTTTTTACTGCAGTCTTTTTTTAAAATCTTACCGTTTTGAGGAATGATTTGGCTTGCGGAGCAGTATAAATAAGAAACCGACACAAACACAACCCCCGGTGCGAGGCCGGCGGTTTTTACTGCTGTTCTTTATATCTTATTTTTCTTGCGGTTTGTGATGAAAAAAGCGGTATTCCCAGAGGGTTTCCTCTAAAAATACCGCTTACTTATAGATATACCGGGGAAGGGACTTGAACCCTTAAGCCCGAAAGGGCAATGGTTTTTGAGACCATCCTGTATACCAATTCCAGCACCCCGGCAATAAATCTCTTTATTTTATTTTAGCAAATTTCTTTCCGGCTTGTCATCCTGCGTGTCATAAGCGGTTTTTGCGGTGGCTTGGTGATTAGGCCGCCCCGCTACCGGTCTAGAAGCGCAGCATAGACGTGTAATCTTTCAGCCGTTTTTCAATTTCACCTTTTTTAATGTTGGCCAGGCGTTTGACGCTGAAAGACTCTATGGCAAAAGAGGCCATCACATTGCCTATCATCATGGCGCGTTTTATGGCTGAGAGCGTGTCCCATTTGCGCAGGCTGGCCAAATAGCCGGTTGCGCCGCCGCCGAAAGTGTCGCCCGCGCCGGTGGTATCATATACCTGTTCCAAAATATACGGCGGGAACTGTACGATGCCCAGTTTGCTGACCAGCATGGAACCGTTGGGCCCCAGCTTGATAATGACGTGTTCCGCGCCGAGTTTCAGAATTTTTTTGCCCGCGGTAATCAGGTTGTACTCTCCGGTCAGCTGCCGCGCTTCCGCTTCGTTCAGAAAGAACAAATCCGTTTGCTTTAGCACTTTAATAATGGCGTTTCGTTTGGAGGTAATCCAATAATTCATCGTATCGCACGCCACGAGCTTGGGATTTCTTACCTGTTTCAAAACGGACAACTGCAATTCCGGGTCAATGTTGGCCAAAAATACGGCTTTGGCTTCTTTTTGTTCCGGCGTCAGTACGGGGTTGAAGTCTTGAAAGACATTTAAATCCGTAAACTTGGTAACGGCGTTTTTAAGGTCTTTGTCGTAGCTGCCGCCCCAGTGAAAGGTTTTGCCTTCTTTTTCCTGAAGGCCGGCCAGATTGACCCCGCGTTTTTGAAACGGCGCGCGGTCTTTGGACGTGAAATCCGTGCCTACTACGGCCACCACGGCGGGGTCCGCAAAATAACTGGCGGAAATGGACGAATAACTGGCCGCTCCTCCCAGCACGTGTTCGGCCCGGCCGTGTGCGTTTTCCACGGTGTCAAATGCAACGGAACCTACCACCAATACTTTGTTTTTCACGGTTTAAGCCTGTTCGTTTAAGTAAGTTTTGATTTCCACGCGGTTGTTGAAATCGTCAAAAAAAGCCTGCTGCGCTGTTTCCATTTTGGTTTCAAAGAGCTGTCTTTCAAAATCTTTTTTGTTCTCTTCAAAGCCGTCCATGCCGCCGTTTTGGATTTGATAGGAAAAACGCACCTCTTCCGGCGTGAGTTTATAAAAGGAATACAGAGCCATGCGGAAACGGTCGGCCAATTTGCTGCGGCGGATTTGTTCTTCAAACTGCCGGGGCGTTACTCCCAGCTGGTGGCGCAGGGCATATTCGTAGGCGTTTTTGTTGAATTGGCCGTTTTGGTTAAATGCGGGAGAGGAATGAATTTCCAGGGCCAGCTCATAGTCGGCCACATTTAATCCAAACCGCTTGGCCGCCTGCACCAGCACTTCTTCGCTGATCAGCGCGCTGAGCACTTGCTGATTGAGATATCGGGTCATTTCTTCGTCCACATCTACGCCGTTGTTGCGTAAGACGCGCGCTTGAGCGTCGGCGGCTTTGTAAAGGTCGCGGTAAGTAATAGGCTGCGAACCGACCATGGCCACATTGCTGCTGAAAGAACCGCGGCGGTATGAATCCAGACCGATATAACCGATGCTGCCAATGAAAAACGCCAGCGTAATGATTAAAATGGCTTTTTTATATTTAATCAGAAAAGAAATCATGTTTTCTAACTCCTTATTTGTCTTCTTCTTCGCTTTGGGCCTCTCCGCCGATTTTGCACAAGCCCTCGATTCGTCCGCCTTCTTCCACAATCATTTTTTGGGCGCGGATGTCCCCTTTTATGGACGCTTTGCCCAAAATTTCCAGCATATCGGCGCAGACATTTCCTTCAATATCCCCGCCGCAAATGACGGTTTGCGCCGTAACGTCCCCGGTGATTTTGCTCCCTTCGCCCAAAATTACTTGCCGCGCATTGTCCACGGAGCCTTCCAGCTTTCCATCCACGCGCAAGGATCCCTGTACGCTCAGCGTACCCTGGAAATAGCATTCCGTGCTGATGATGGAGAAATGTTCCCCTGATGCAAAGTCAGAATCTTTCTTTAAAAAGGCCATACTTCCTCCCGAAGTTTATTTAAAATAGTCCCGCGGATTGACGGGCCGTCCGTCTTTCCATACTTCATAATGCAAATGCGTACCCGTGCTGCGTCCCGTGGTGCCCATAAAAGCGATTTGCTGCCCGCGTTTGACCACGTCGCCGGGTTTTACTTTGATGCCTGTGGCGTGTGCGTACAGCGTGGAATAACCAAACCCATGGTCTACCAATACCGCCTGCCCGTAACCGTTCACCCAACCCGTGTGCCGCACCACGCCGTCTGCGGTAACCAGGATGGGGCTGTCTGGTTTTCCGGCAAAATCAATACCGCGGTGCATATTTCCGATGGGCTTGCCGAACGGATCGCGCCGGTAACCGAAGCCGGAACTAATGCGCGCGGAAGAAGGGCGTATGGAGGGTGTGGAATGCAACCCCTCGCGCTGGTTGGCGTAGTACCAGGCGATTTCCTGAAACGACGCCAGGCGTTCCTGGGCATTATCCTGCATGCTGTCTATATACTTTTCAAATTCTTCCGTATCAAAATCTTTCAAATCAGAACCAAATAATTCTTTGGCACGCTGGTCTTCGGCCTCTTTTGCTTCCAGCCCTTTGGGCAGGTTGATAAATTTTCCTCCGGGCATACCCAGCATTTGGCGCATTTGCTTTTCCGTAGTTTGCGTCAATTCCAGGTATTTCCGGCCCCGTTCTAATTCATCGGCGATTAATTTCATTTTCGTCCGCATGAGCTCATTGTCCGCTTTTGTCAGCTGATAATCGTAGGCGCGGCTCCAGATCCACAAGGCGCCCAACGTCAGCAATAACCACGCCGCCGCCAACATAACCAACGTTAAGCCCATCAGCTTAAATTTACGCGAAACGCCCGTACGAGGCATAAAAATAATATCTATGCGGTCGCTGAGGAAACGGTTTACGGAATTGAGTTTAAAACCCATATTCTTCATTTTATCATATTGAAGGGAATATCCGATATGCTGCGGGTTTATGGGCGTATATGGCGCGGTTTGGAACGTTTGGGCTGGGGCGCGGCGCCGTAAAAAGCCAAAATTCCCTGATACAGCGCTTCTACAAAGGGCGCCCGTCCTTTTCGGGTTTGAAGCAATTCTTCCTGTTCGGGCATGATTAAAAATGCGTTTTCCACCAAAATGCTGGGAATTTCAGGAATGCGCGGGATAAACAGCACGTCATTGGCAATCAGCCCATTGTCCGGCAGGGGCACCAGTCGGTTGAAGGCCTTGTACACGCTTTCAGCCAGGGCGAAGCTGTGCGGATAAGTATAGTAAACGGAGTAGCCGCGAGGTGCGGCCAGCGGATTTACGGTGTCCGGGAGGGCGTTTTGGTGTAGGCTGACAAAAATATGTGCTTGCTGTTTTAATGCCAGGCGATAGCGCGCGGGGAGGTTTATATGATTGCGCCCATGACGGGTCATGATCACGGTGGCTCCGGCGGCTTCCAGCCTGGGCTTTAATTCTTCGGCCAAGGCTAAATTGGCTTCGTATTCCAGAAAGCCGGATGGGCCAATGGTGCCGTCATAGGGAGGGGTGCGTTTGGGGCTGTGTCCCGCGTCAAGCAGAATGCGTGCGCCTGCCAGCGGTTTGCCGGGCCGGGGGGAAATGACGGGCTTATGGCGCAGTTCCACGATGAAATCATTGTTTTCATAACGGTAAGCGTATCCCCAAGGCGGCCGGTTGTTTTTAAAATACAAAACGAATTTAAACAATTCGTTATCCGGCCCGCTCCATTCTATGTGTTCCAGAACGGGGCTGGTAGTATCTAAACTGAAATTTTCCATAAATTCATGGGTATAATAAAAGACCACTTCCAGGCGGTTGGAAAATTCATGTACGGAGACGGGGACTTGTTTCATGTTGTGCCAGGTGATTTGGGTGGCCTGTTCCCCGGCCAGCGTATCCAGGCCGGACAAAACATTGGGCAAATATACTTCCGCAGGCACGGTCGCCAGTTTGTTTTCTTCCAACCAGGCTTTTTGTCCGTCGCCCAAATCCAAGCGGTACAGTCCATTATCCCGTCCGTCCAACAATACTTCCCCGTAAGCCCGGTAATGCGGGTACAGACTGCCCTGTTTGACCGCCAACTGGCGCAACTTAACGCCCGGGTCTGTTACTTGTGCGGGCCGGAGCTCTTCGGGTTCCAAAATACGTATGCGTTCTTTTGCCGTTGTTTTTACGCGGGTGTCGCTGGCGGGGTCATATAAAGAATAAGAAACTTTGACTTCCTTAGGGGAAACTTTTTCCGGTATTACGTACTTGGCGCGATATAATCCCGGGGTGCGGCTGTCTTCTTTAAGTCGGATATTTTTCCCCGAAGGCAAACCGCTCAGCGAGGCCGTTACCTGTGCGCCGGGCGTACCGCGTACGGACAGGGCCACCGTATCGGTTGGGAGGAGCCATAAGGGGAGGGAGGGATAAACTTCATCTTCGTCGAATTGCGCTTCGTCGGCAAAGTGGGCAATAGGCGTGCCGGGCACGGTGATGTGGCGCGCCGCCCGATAGGTTTTTCCGTTGTTTTTAGCCGTCAATACAAAAGTGAAGTTTCCTTGTTCTACGGGTAAGAAAGCGATAAAAGTACCGTTTTTGTTGACAGGCACTTTTTGTCCGTTAATATCCAGGGAGGCGTTTTTTAGGTTGAGCTTGCCGAAAAGGTACACTTTGGTCGCACCGCGCAGTACTGTCATGTTTTCATGCGGGTATTGGACGGTAATCGGCGCGTTTTGGGCTTCGGGGCCGTTCATGGCGGGTAAATAAGGGGCAATGGGAATGTCCTGCCCGTAAGCGGCCAAGCCGCACAACAAGAAAGCTCCCGCCCATAAAAGTGTTCTTTTCATGTTACAAAAATGATAACATAAATCTATGACAACGCGCGAGGACGTGGTCCGTTTTTTAGATGAGTATTTGCACAGCGCCGACATTGCAGACAGCAGCCGTAACGGGTTGCAGGTGGAAGGCCGCACGCACGTGCGCAAAATTGTGTTTGGCGTATCGGCCGGGCTGGAGCTTTTTAAAAAAGCCCATGCCGCCGGTGCGGATATGGTTGTCGTGCACCACGGGCTTTTGTGGGGGAAAGAACAGCCGCTCACGGGAACATTTGGCCGTCGGGTGGGCTTTTTGTTGCGCCAGGATATCAGTTTGTTGGGCTATCACTTGCCTCTGGACAAACACCCGCAAATCGGGCACAACGCGTTGTTGCTCAAAGAACTGGGAGTGCAAAACATGCGCCCGTTTGGCAATTATCACGGCCAGGATATCGGTTTTTGCGGGGAAATTAAACCCGCGGCTTTGTCTTCCGTTGTAGGCGCATTGGAAAAGTTTTGCGGCGCGAAAGCGCTTGTTTTGCCTTTTGGACCCAAAAAGATTTGCACGGTGGGTGTGGTCAGCGGCGGAGGGTGGAGCATGATTCCTGATGCCGTCGCCCAAAAGCTGGATCTGTTTATTACCGGTTCTTTGGATGAACCTGCGCATGAGCTGTGCCGGGAGGGTGCGCTGAATTGCGTGGCGCTGGGCCATTACAACTCCGAAAAGCCCGGCGTGTGGGCGCTGATGAAGCTGGTCCAAGAGCGGTTTAACGTGCAAACACAATTTATTGACATACAAAATCCAATTTAGGGAGAGCCTTTATGACGGATATAAAAAATTTGCTGAAGAATATAGACGGATACCGGGATTTTATCATTGATTTGCAGACGAAAATGACCGCTTGCCCCGCCATTACGCCGCATACGGAAGGAGGGCTGGGGGAAACGGCCAAGGCCGAAGTGCTTTTGAAAACGCTGAAAGCCATGAAATTTGACGAAATTAGGGTGTTGGAGGCCAAAGACCCTGCTTCTCCAACGGGAGTGCGGCCCAATATCGTCGCCAAATATTATGGGGAAAACCGTAAAAAAACATTGTGGGTGATGGCCCACATGGACGTGGTGCCTCCGGGCGATTTGGCCGCCTGGAAAACAGACCCGTTCCAAGCCGTTGTAAAAGGGGATAAAATATACGGCCGCGGAACGGAGGACAATCAACAGGGGCTGTTGTCAGGTCTGTTGGCCGTTAAGGCCATGATGGAGGCCGGAGTCCGCCCACCGGTAAACTACGGTCTGCTTTTAAATGCCGATGAAGAACTGGGCAGTGACTATGGCATTGTTACCGTGTTGAAAAAATACGGGAAAATTTTCGGCAAGGATGATTGTTTTATCGTGCCGGACGGCGGCAATGCCAAAGGGGATATGGTGGAAGTGGCGGAAAAGAATTTGCTGTGGCTGAAAATCACCGTTACCGGCAAGCAGACCCACGCTTCTACCCCGCAAAACGGCAATAATGCCTTTGTGGCGGCCAGCCATCTGGTGGTGGCTTTGCGTGATTTGTATAAACAGTTTAATAAGAAGGACCGCCTGTTTGACGTACCGTACAGCGTGTTTGAACCGACCAAGCATGAAGCAAACGTGCCCAATGTGAACACTATCCCCGGAAGCGACGTGTTTTACGTGGACTGCCGCGTCCTGCCCTGTTATACCAATAAGCAAGTGGTGGACGCCGCGGTGAGAATAGCCAAAAACGTGGAGAAAAAACTGAAAGTAAAAATCACGGTGGAAGACATTATTAACGAAAGCTCCCGTCCTACGGACAAAAACGCCCCGATTGTCAAACTGCTGGCGAAATATGTGAAAGAGGTATACCGCAACCGGCCCAAAGTGCAGGGTGTGGGCGGCGGCACGGTGGCCGCATATCTGCGCAACGCCGGTTTCCCTGCGGTGGTATATTCCAAGCTGGACGAAACCATGCATCAGCCCAACGAATATTCCAGCATTAAAAATACCATCGGAGACGCCAAAGTGTTTTTATTGGCGGCCATGAATTTAAAATAAAAAGGTGACAGTATGAAGAAAGGTTTTACCCTGGTGGAAGTCGCCGTAACGGTACTTGTTTTTGCCGTGTTGTTGGGCTTGACGGTGCCTAAATTTATTACGTTGGTGCATAAGGCGCGTGAGGGCAGCACTAAACACCAGTTGGTGCGTCTGCGCAGCGCCATAGCGGCCTATTACGGCGAAAATCAGGGAATGTATCCCACGGACGATTTAAGCAGCCTGGTGCCGCGCTATATAGAAGCCATTCCGCAGGCGGATGTGCCCGGTTTTGAGCGGACGAATAAAGTGTCTGCCGGCACGTATGAACAGGCTTTTGACAAAAGCGGCGGTTGGGCCTATGTCAGCGACGCTTCCGACCCGCGTTTTGGAGACGTATTCGTCAATACGGACAAAGAAGACAGCTACGGAAAAGCCTGGAATACGCATTAATTTCGGCTCCCGCCGGACGGCGGGGGCTTTTTTATGGAAAGAGGAGTTTTTGAATGGACGGGTTGATTTTATTTTTTTCCGCATTATTTGGTTTGATAATCGGCAGTTTTTTAAATGTATGCATTTACCGTATTCCGCAAAATAAGTCTATCGTTTGGCCGCCTTCTTTTTGCCCAAAATGCGGCGCCCATATTAAATGTTATGACAATATTCCCGTGTTCAGTTACATTATTTTGCGGGGAAAATGCCGCCATTGCAAGGCCCCGATTTCTTGCCAATACCCCATAGTGGAAATGCTGAGCGGTTTGTTGACCGTGCTTTTTGTCTGGCGCTGGGGGCTGACGGCTTGGACCGGGGTGTTGCTGACGGCCGTATATGCTTTGATTATTCTGTCCGTCATTGATTGGGAACTGATGATTATCCCCGACCGTTTTTCCCTGGGGCTGATTGTCCTGGGCTTGGCTTTTTGTTGGCTGAACCCGGTTTTTGAGGGATCCGGTTGGAGGGTGTTTTTACAAAGCCTTTTAGGGGCGGCGGTGGGGTTTTTCGGCACTTTGGCCGTTGCCGTACTGGGCAGCCTGATGTTTAAAAAAGAAGCCATGGGCGGGGGCGATGTCAAACTGATGGGCGGCATCGGCGCTTTTGTGGGGTGGGAAGGCGTCATTACCACGATTGTGTTCGCTTCCGCGCTGGGGCTTGTTTACTCCGTTTTTCTGATGCTGTTTAAAGGAAAGAAAAAAGAGGACGCTATTCCTTTCGGGCCCTTTTTAAGTGCGGGCGCGTTGATTAATTTGTTTTACTTGGTGCGCCCGGAAATGCTGTTCATTCAGATTTAATAACCAACCGGCTATTCCGGAAAGATTCGGTAAATATAAACGCCGCGCGGCGGGAGCAAGAGGGAGATTACTGCTTCAAAGTTTCCAAATACGCCGCCAGCTGGCGGAAGGCTTTGCCCCGGTGGCTGATGGCGTTTTTTTCCTGTTCGGTCAACTCCGCCAGCGTTTTGCGCATACCGGCGACAATAAAAATGGGATCGTAACCAAAGCCGTTCGTACCCCGGTAACCAAAGCCGATGAACCCGTCCAGGGAGCCTTCGAAATGCAACATGTCGCCGCTTGGGGTGGCCAGACAGGCTACGGTGCGGAAACAGGCGGCGCGCTTGCCCAAAAACAGGCCTTCCAGTTCGTTTAACAGTTTGCGGTTGTTGTCATCGGCGTCGGCGTGTTCTCCCGCGTAGCGGGCCGTGCGCACGCCGGGCCGTCCGTTTAAAAATTCCACTTCCAGTCCCGTATCGTCGGAGATGGCCGGCAGCCCAGATTCTCTGGCGGCATAAGCGGCTTTTTTTTCTGCATTTTCCGTCAGGGTATTTCCCGTTTCCGGAGGGAGTTTCAGCCCGCCGATGCCGGACAAACTGACATATTCTATATCCTCCCCCGTTTTGGTTTTGCGGGGGAGGATGTCTGTAATTTCTTTGAATTTGTGTTCGTTGCCGGTGGCTATGAGGATTTTCATGATTATTTATCCGAAATACTCATTTGCGCGGTATATTTCACTAAATTCAGGGCCGTCTGATAAGCGCGGAACATGTCTTCTTCACTGAGCCATTCGGTAAAAGCGTGCGGATTGTTCTGCCCCGTGAATATGGTATAACCGCCGAAGCCGTATTTGGCCATAATCATGGCCGAAGTGGTGCCCGCGCGTTCTTTTTTGGGATTGGGCGTGACGCCTGCGTCTTCCATAGCTTTTTTGAGCAAATCCAGCGCTTCGGGTTTTACGCCGTATTCCACGTTTTCATATTGTTTGATAATTTCTACTTTGATGCGGACGTCCAAAGCGTCTGATAAACTGTCAGCTTTCTGTTTAATGTCCCGAAGATAGCGTTTGCCGTCTTCTGGGTTAAAATAGCGCAGATGGAAAGCGGCCGAGGTGGTATTGTTCTGGAGGTCGCTTCTTAGTTCACGCGGTTCTATATAGCCTTGGGTGCCCGTGCTGTTGTTGGGAAGGCTTTGCGCAGGTACGACTTTGGCAATCAGGTCGGCAATCGGCTTGACTGAGTTGCGGTACCCGTTCTCAGCCGCATAGGACTGATGGCCGTTGACGCCCTGGGCAGTGACCACGATACGGTCTGCGGAAAAATTACCAATCAGCGCTTCTCCGTCTACGCCGCCGTCAAAGTCAAAGGCATAATCGGGGTGATAATATTCCAGCTCCAGGCGTTCGGCGCTGCGGCCTACGTCCTCGTTGGGAGTAATGACCACTTGAATGGGGCCGTGCGGCAGTTTCGGGTTTTCGGCCAGCGTCTGCAGCAGGGTAACCAGAATGGTTACGCCGGCTTTGTCATCGGCGCCCAGGTTCGTGGTGCCGTCGGAGGTAACGACTGTTTTGCCAATCATGTTGCGCAGATACGGGTCACTGTTAAAATCAATAACGTGTCCGTTTTTAAGCACAATCGGTTTGCCGTCGTAGTTTTTGATGACTCGCGGTTTAATCCCTACGCCGATAATATCAGGAGTGGTGTCATAATGGGCGCTCAGCCCCAGTACCGGCGTCCGGCGGTTTTTGAGATTGGAAGGAATGTTGACGTAAATATATTTATCTTTGGAAAAATAGGTCGGAAAGCCGAAGGCTTTTATTTCTTCATATAAAGCCTGGGCCATTTTTTCCTGTCCGGGAGTCATCCACTCGGCGTTTACGTCGCTCATGCTGTCTATTTGTACATATTTGACAAACCGCGGGATCATTCCCGTGCGGTACTTGTTGGTAATGTTGGTTTTGGCAAATGCCGCCGCCGCACTGAAAAGCAGAGCAAATACTACGGGCCAGGCCAATAGTTTTCTCATAGAAGTTCTCCTGTGGTAAAATTCATCAAAGCTGCGCGATACGTGTCTTTCACTTTCTTATTGTAACCAATCCGTTTTATTTTTTACAAGGGCCAGAAGGCCTATAAAAAGGCTAGGCCTGCGGCTGGCCCTTAACGAAAAACCCCGCCTTCGGGCGGGGTTATACAAAAGCTAATTTGTTTCAACGGGCCAATCAGCCGTTAGGGTTAATAAGGTGCGCAAGGCGCTTTCCATCACGTTTACGTCCGCGTATTCCAGTTCCGTGCCGGTGTTGAACGAACCGTTGAACAGCCCTACGGCCGGCAGTCCGCCGGCCGTTAAAGCCGCCGCCAGCCCGCCGTTGTCGCGCCGTACGGATGGGGCGGGGGTAATTTCTTCCTGCTGCATGGCATTTTGCAATTGGCTCAGCATTTGGGGGGGCAGTGCGGGATGCAGATTCTTTGCTCCGTCTGTGAAGGTCAGTTCCGCTCCCTTGCGCTTGGAATGCATGTTTTTAACCGTATTGAATGATTGGGTAACCAAATCAGACAGTTCTTTCATTTCTTCATTCGTAAAAGCCTGGATTTCGCCCTTGACGATGCTTCTGTCCCCTTCGTTTGTAACGGCGTTGACCCAGATGAACCCGCGGTTTCCTGCGGTGGTTTCTGGGCGGCGTTGGCGCGGCAGCAGGGTATGAAAATCGGCCGCCATCAGCAAGTTATCGGCAAAGTCCGAATACATGGCTTCCCCGGGATTGACGCCGCGGTGACCTTCAAATACGGCGGTAAAGTAACGGATATTGAAATTTTCGGAGGTAAATTCTCCCGCCTGGCCGACATCCAGCACATAAGCATAATCGGCTTGCAGGGATTTGGGATCCAGCGCCCGTACGCCTTTTCCGTTCAGGACGTCCGGCAGGAAAATAAGTTTGACCGGGCCGTGCGCCACGGAGGTATGGCCCAGCAGATAGTCCGCATATGTTAACAAAATGGCCGCGCTCGCTTTGGCGTCCGCTCCCAGCACCGTGCCTCCGGAAGCGGTAATTAAATCGTGTGTCCGGGCCGACATCAGCTGCGGGCTGTTATATTGCGTCAGGCGCAGATTGGCCTGCGGGTTAATGACAATGTCTCCTCCGTTGTATTTGGTGTGTATCTGCGGCTTGACATCTTTGCCGGACAGGGCGGGGGTGGTGTCTACGTGCGCCGCAAACACCAGCGTAGGGAGGGGGGCGGAAGAAGTGGCCGGTATGTCCGCCGTCAGAACGCCGCTTTTAGATACGGTAACGTTTTGCGCCCCGATGCGTTTTAAATCCTTGGCCAGTTTTTTGGCAAAAGTGGTTTGCCCTTTGCTGGAAGGGACTTTGCCTGCGTCCTTCCCGGCCTGGGTGTCATAGGCAACGTATTCGGTCAACTTTTCCGTCAATTTGGTTTTTGCGTCCTGTTTATCGTAACGGACGACGGCCTTCCAGTTCTGCTGAGCCGCCGCGCAAAGCGGCAGGACGGAGCAGAGCGCAAACAGCAAAAACTTTTTCATCAGTCCCTCCTATTTATTGAAACGCCGCCCCCGGTATAGGGCGGCGCGGGTAAAGCCTGCTAAGCCAAATCCGCCAGCGCAGCCTGCGCCTGCGTAAGCAGGGTTTGTGCGGCGGCCAATTCGGCCTTGGTTTTGTCTATTTGTTCCTGCGGCGCGTTTTTGATAAAGTTTTCCTGCGCCAGACGCGCCTGGCGCGAGGCGATATTGGCCTGCGCGGCGGCGATGTCTTTTTCCAGGCGTTTCTTTTCTTTGTCAAAGTCAATCAGTCCCGTCAGCGGCACATAAATGGCGATATTGCCGTAAGTGGCTGTGGCGGTCTGCTTGGGCTTGGCTAAATCCACGCCGCTTTGCAGTTCGTCCAGTTTAGCCATCAGTTTGATGTATCCTTCATACTGGCGGGCGACGGACAGCTCCGTTTCGTTTTTGGCCGAAAGCAGGGCTTTGATTTTCAGTCCGGGCGGCACGTTGAACTGCGCACGTATGGTGCGGATTTCTTTGGTGATTCCCTGTACGGTCTGCATTTTTTTGACCGCTTCGGGGTCTAAAAGCGACGCGTCAAATTCGGGATATTTCTGCTGCAGCAAAAATTCCTCTTTTTCGTCCACATACGGGCGCAGGCTGGCCGCGATTTCTTCGGTGATAAACGGAATCAGCGGGTGCAGGGCCTTCAGCATGCCGTACAAAATATTGACGCACAACGCCATGACGTATTCTTTTTCGTCGGTTTGAAAGCGCTGTTTGGCCAGCTCAATATACCAGTCGCAGAAATCACCCCACAGGAAATGATACAGCGTGGTGGCGGTTAAAGCGAGGTTGTATTTCTCTATGCCTTCGCGCGCGGTCTTTATCGCGGTTTCATAGCGGTCCAAAATCCACCGGTCGGCCAGTTCCTTGGCCTCTTTGGGCATGGGCAGCGGGCCTTTTATTCCTTCCATATTCATCAGAATAAAGCGCGAAGCGTTGTAAATTTTGTTGCAGAAGTTGCGCGCGCCGGTAATGCTTTCTTCGGCGTACGGGATGTCTTTGCCGGGCACCGCCTGCATCAGCAGCGAAAAGCGCACCGCGTCCGTGCCGTATTTGGCGGTCATGTCCAGCGGGTCA
Source organism: uncultured Elusimicrobiales bacterium (assembly GCA_944324695.1). GTDB lineage: Bacteria > Elusimicrobiota > Elusimicrobia > Elusimicrobiales > Elusimicrobiaceae > Avelusimicrobium. Next base: position 13,657 of record CALUXH010000054.1, read on the forward strand.
ATGACGTTGCCCAAAGACTTGGACATTTTCTTGCCGCGTTTGTCGCGCACGATACCGTTTAAAAACACGTCCTTAAACGGCAGTTTCCCTTTAAATTCCAGTCCCATCATCACCATACGGGCCACCCACAGATACAGAATTTCATAGCCCGTTACCATAGAAGTCGTGGGATAGAAATAGTTCAATTCTTCGGTTTCGTCCGGCCAGCCGAAAACGGACATCGGCCACAGCGCGGAAGAAAACCACGTATCCAGCACGTCGGGGTCCTGCACCAGGTCATGGCCGTGGCAGTGCGGGCACTGCGCCGGTTTTTCAAAAGACACAATGGGCTGCGCGCCGTCTTCAAAAGACACTTTGGTCAGTTGTTCCTTGCCCTGTTTGTCGGTGGCAAAGGTCAGGCCTTTGGCGCTGCAGTGGCGGCAATACCATACGGGGATGCGGTGCCCCCACCAGATTTGGCGGGAAATGCACCAGTCCTGTATGTTTTTCAGCCAGTTGACGAAAGGCGTTTTCCAGCTGGCGGGGTGGAATTGCAGTTCGCCCGATTCCGCCGCCGCGATGGCGGGCGCGGCCAGCTTGTCCATTTTTACAAACCACTGCTCGCTTAAATACGGCTCAATGGCGTTGTGGCAGCGGTAGCAGGTGGAAACGGCGTTGTTGTATTTTTCTTCTTTGACCAGCAGGCCCGCTTCTTCCAAATCTTTGACGGTTTCTTTGCGGCAGGCGTCACGGTCCATGCCCAGGTATTTTTCGGGGCAGTTAATCATTTTGCCTTTGTCGTTGATGACGGTCATCATCGGCAGGTTGTGCCGTTGGCCCACTTCATAGTCCGTGGCGTCGTGCGCCGGCGTAATTTTCAGCGCGCCGGTGCCGAATTCCATTTCCACGGCTTCGTCGGCAATGACGGGTATGGCGCGGTTTGCCAGCGGGATAATGACTTTTTTGCCCACTAACTTCTTATAGCGTTCGTCTTTGGGATTGACCGCAATGGCCGCATCGGCGTAAATGGTTTCGGGGCGCGTGGTGGCGATGACCACGCCTTCGCTTCCGTCTTCGCCTTTGTAGCGCAAATGCCAGAGTTTTCCCGCGTGCTGTTCGTGTTCCACTTCAATGTCGGACAGCGCCGTGGAACAGCGCACGCACCAGTTGATTAAGCGTTTGCCGCGGTAAATATAGCCTTTTTCCCACAGGCGTTTAAAGCATTCATAAACGGATTTGGCGCGCTGTTTGTCCATGGTGAAACGGATGTTTTCCGGGGACAGGTCCAGACTCCAGCCCATTTTTTTAAATTGGTTGAAAATGGCGTTGCCGCATTCGTTGTACCAGTCCCAGACGGTTTCCACGAATTTTTCGCGGCCCAGGTCATGGCGGGAAAGATGCTGTTCTTTGGACAGTTTTTTCTCAATGACGTTTTGTGTGGCGATGCCGCCGTGGTCCGTTCCCGGCACCCAGTAGGCTTCCTGCCCGAACATACGGTGCGCGCGAATTAGTGCGTCCTGTAAAGTGTCGTTTAAGGCATGCCCCATATGCAGGGCTCCGGTGATGTTCGGCGGCGGAATAACGATGACAAAGGGTTTTTTGTTTTTATCTACTTTGGCGGCAAAGAGTTTAGCTTCCTGCCATTTATTGACGAGTTTTTCTTCCACTTCCTGCGGTTCGTACGCTTTGGGCAACATGGTGTTCTTCCTTCGGTTTGTAAATTTGCGTGATGTGACTTCACGCGTAACCTATATATATTTTAGCAATTTGCCGGTCTCTTGCGCCGTGCGGTGGCAAAGCGCGGCAAATTATGCGACAATATATATTATGGAGGAAAAGAAAAGCCGCGTCATAGAAGCCGAAGTGCTGGATGAAAACGGTCTGCCCGTAGCGCAGGACATACCCCGGGAGCGCGTGCGCGTATATCAGGCGCGGGCGGGATTTTTGACGGGGTTTTTTGCTTTGGCGTTTAGTTTTATTATGATTTTGGTGACGGCCGTGGTGACGGTGTTTATTGTTCTTCCGCTTTTGTTGTTGGGCCGCGTGCTGGGGATGCAGGTCAAAACTTTTAAGCGTTGAAAAAGGCCCCGACGGGGCCTTTTTTACAGGTACAGAATTTTAAAGCCGAGCATAATTTCCCAGTCTTGGGAATATTTATTGCCCGCCAAATGCCAACCCCCGCGCAGGTAAACCGAGGAACCGACGTTTACCATGGTGCCCAGTTCAAACTCGCCTATGAGCTCCGCCTCTCCCGGGTTTTCATAGTCCACCGTGTAGCGCGGGTCAAATTCAAAATACCATTCGTCGGGGAACATGAAACCGAAAATCATGCGGTAGCGGCTTTCGTTAATGTCGTCGCGCCCGCCGTCCCCGGCGATGGAAAAGATGTGGCGGTATTCCGTTTCCACAAAGAACCACGGCGCCAGCTGCCATACCAAAAACACTTCTGGCTCCGCCACCACTTTGCCGTCTCCCAGGCTCTCGTGCCCGGCCGTGGGCCAGACGATTTCGGCTCCGACGCCGTAGGAAAATACTTTTTCGGGCGAATAGTCCGTATAAATGAAAGAGGTCATAATATCGCCCAGGCCTTTTTCGGAAAGACCTTCTTCACTGTAGCGCGAAAGCGGGATTTCCGCCCCGAATTTCCAATGGTCGTTTAATTTAAACGTAGGTTTGAATTCCAGCGTGGCGACGGTTTCATTTTTGCTGTCGTCTTTGGCTTTAAAGCGCGGGCGCAGCTCCAGCGAAGTGACGTTTTCCGTCGGGATAACGCCGTGCACATAAACGCCTTCCTGCAGCTGGGCGTAGGCGGGCAAAGCGGCCAGCGCCAACAGCGCGCAGGCCAAGGTTCGTTTCATCAACATGGATGGTACTCCGGTAATTATAAAAGAATGCGTTGCGGCGGGTAAAACCTCAACGTATTAATTTTATCAAAAAAGATTTTTTACCCTCAAGGCGCATGAACGGACCGATGAAAATAATATAATAATAAAGAAGCGTCTACCCCGCGGGGAGACGGCTTTGCCGTAAAATTCAACGATGTGCCGTCAGGCTACGCTTTTTGGCGCGCCGGGACGAAAAGGAGACAAATGCTGCTTACCTTAGATGTGGGCAACACGCAGATTTTTGCGGGCGTGTTCGCCGGCGAAAAGCTGCTTCTGCGCTTTCGCAAAACTTCCAACAATATTTTTACGTCGGATGAACTGGGGCTGTTTCTGCGGATGATTCTGCGGGAAAACGGCATGAACCCCGCCGACATTACGGACGTGGCGGTGGCTTCCGTGGTGCCGGACGTATCGCGCACGGCGGCGGTGGCCTGCGCCCGTTATTTTAACAAAGAACCGTTTTTTGTGCGTGCCGGCATTAAAACGGGACTGAAAATCAATACCGCTTACGGGCAGAAACTCGGTGCGGACCGCCTGGCGGATTTGGCCGCTGCGCAGGATATGTTCCCAAACCAAAATCTGCTGGTTATTGATTTCGGCACCGCCAACACCTATGACGCTTTGACGGCGGATAAAGAATATAAGGGCGGAGCCATTACCCCGGGCCTGGGCACGGGGCTGAAAGCGTTGTGTCAAAACACGGCCCTGCTGCCGAAGGTGGAAATTATCTCTCCGCAGCAGGCGTGCGGGTTAAGCACCGAAACGCAAATGCAGTCCGGACTGTATTACGGGCAGCTGGGGGAAATAAAAGAATTTATTTACCGCATCAAAAAAGAAGTTTTTGCCGGGGAAAAATTCCGCGTGGTGGCTACGGGGGGATTTGCGCGCATGTTTGAGTCCGCCCGCGTATTTGACGCGTATGAGCCGGATTTGGTGCTGCGTGGCGTAAGAGTGTTGTGGGAACGCAACCGCGTGGCCGCGCGGCGCAAGGAGGCCGTCTGTGTCAGGTAAAAATATTTTGTTTTTGCTCAGCGGTTCCGTGGCGTGTTTTAAAGCATGTTCTGTTATATCGGCTTTAGTCAAACAGGGGCATGCGGTGCAAACCGCCGTAACGCCCAATGCCTTGCAGTTTATCGGCACCGCCACTTTGCAGGGGTTGACGGGGCGGCCCGTTTATGCGGATATGTTTGCCCCGCGCCAAAGCGGTACGGAACATATTTCCCTGTCCAAGTGGGCCGACGCTGCGGTGTTGTGCCCCGCTTCGGCGGACGTATTGAACAAAATGGCCGCCGGCGTGGCGGACGACTGCGTAACCACGCTGTTTTTGGCGCATGATTTTGCCAAGCCGTTTTTGGCGGTGCCTGCGATGAACAGCCGTATGTTTTTGCACCCTGCTACGCAGGCTTCGCTGGAGAAACTGCAAAACTGGGGGGTGCGGGTAGTTGCGCCGCAGACGGACCGCCTGGCCTGCGGGGACGAGGGCCCCGGGCGCATGCCGGAGCCGGAAACGGTGCTGGCGGAGCTGGAAAAGGTTTTAAAATGAGAATTTTAATTACTTCCGGAGGTACGGCCGAGCCGGTGGACGGCGTGCGGTTTTTGACCAATTTCAGTACGGGCGGTACGGGGGCCGCGTTGGCGCGGGAATTGAAGCGGCTGGGGAATGAAGTCGTTTTGCTCCGCTCCGTGCGCGCGCAGGCCGCGCCGGAAGCGAAAGAATATTTTTTCGGCTCTTTTGACGAATTGGACGCCATGCTGAAAAAATTGTTGTCGGAAACGGATTTTGACATGGTGGTGCACGCCGCCGCCGTGGCGGACTATAAAGTAGCACGCGTCTGCGTGGACGGGCGGGAGTATGCGGGCGGGGAAAGGGCCAAAATTCCTTCCGGTGCGCAGGTAGCTCTGACGTTGGAACCGACGTATAAAATCATAGACCGTTTGCCCGACTATGCCAAAAACCGTCCGCTGATTATAGGTTTTAAGCTGACTAACGGCGCAGACGAAGAGCAGGCGCGTCAGGCCGCCGCCCGCGTGCAGGCGGACTGGGTGGTGCACAATGATTTGACCGATATCCTCGCCGGCAGGCGTCAGTTTTCTTTGTACCGGGACGGGGAGTTGGAAAATCAAATATGCGGCATTCCGGCGTTGGCCGCCCGGCTGGACGGTTTGGCGGCGGATGTTCAAAAGGCTTCCAATTTGATATAATTTATATGCTTTCCCAGGCAAAATCCCTTTTGGAGAGGTGGCCGAGCGGTTTAAGGCACAGTCCTGGAAAGACTGCATACGGGAAACCGTATCGAGAGTTCGAATCTCTCCCTCTCCGTGCTCTAGTGTAAATTAATTAGATATAATCCACGATGAACTTTTTTCTCGTCGTGGATTTTTTATTTTACTTAAATCTTAAATGCTCGTTTTCCGTTTCCCC
>CALUXH010000055.1 GCA_944324695.1 uncultured Elusimicrobiales bacterium
AGAAAAGCCGGATTTGATTTTGCTGGATTTAATGCTGCCCAAGCTCAGCGGTTTTGAAGTGTGCAAAATGCTGAAAACCAATGACTTGACCTGGCGCATTCCGGTAGTCATTATGTCCACGCTGACCGACCCCGAAAGCCGCGACCGCGCCAAAGAAGCGGGGGCGGATTATTTTATTGCCAAACCCTATGACCTGGCCGCCACGCTGGCCGAAATTAAAAAATACCTCAAAATATAAGGATACTATGCCCGCTAAAAAAATCAACACCGAAAAACTGCAGGCCCTGCTGGACGAAAAACCGTCCCTGGTACTGGCCGCTTTAAAAAACAAAAAGAATTTGGATGCGGGGGCTTTGTTCCTGTTGGGCGAAGCGCACCGCCTGCTGGGCTCTTTCCGCCCCGCCATTGAAACGTATGCCAAAGCGCTCAAGGTAACGTTAAACGCCGAAGAGCGTATGGATATTTTGCTGGCCATGGCCGCGTGTTACCGCACGTTGGGCCTGTCTTCGGCCGCGTATGAACTGGCCGACGACGCGCTGAAAATGGCCAAAGAACTGGAATACGACGAGTACGTCGTGCGCGCCATGCAGGAAATGGGCATGGCCCTGCGCGCGTGGGGGCGGCTGGATGAAGCGCTGGATTTGTTGGACGCGGTGCTGTCGGCTTACACGCAGCAGAAGGACTGGGCCGGCATGAGCTTTATTTGTTGGGCCAAAGGCGGCATTTACCGCTTAAAAGGCCTGCTGGCCGAAGGAATTGCTCAGTTTAAACTGGCGGCCAAATATGCCAAAAAATCCGGCGACGACATTACCCTGGCTTACGCTTACTGCGGGCTGGCGGGCATCAGCCGCATTGCCGGCAAAATTGACGACTGCGTCAAAAACTATAAACTGGCCGAGAAAATTTTTAATAAAACCGAAGACCTGTTTGGTAAGGCCTACACCAACTGCGGCATGGCCAACGGCCTGCGCCAGCAGGGTAAATACGACGAAGCCCTGCGTCACTATAATAAAGCCGACGCGCTGTACAGCGGTATCGGCGACAAGGTGGATTTGGGCTTTGTCAAATGGGGCCGCGCCGATATTTTAAAACGCCGCAACAAATTGCCGCAGGCATTGGCCGACCTGGAAGCCGCGCGCGAATTGTTTGACAATTCCGATGAAGTGCGCGGGCAGATTTTGACCAAGCTGGCCTTGGCACAGGTGCTGTATGCCATGGGCCGCACGGACGAAGCCGAAACCCTGTACGACCAGGGGGTGGCCCAGGCGCGCGCCGAAGGCCTGCATACGTATTTGGAAAGTTTTACCTGATTTCCGCCTTGCCCGGTTATACCATAAACCCCGCCTTTTGGGCGGGGTTTATGCTGCCCCGCAATTCCTGGCCGGGCCGGGGGATATTAAAGAGCTCGTCCGCCGCGCCCTCTTATTTTGATAAAATATAAATAACGATTTTTTGGGAGGAAGTATGAAAAAATTGGTCGTACCCCGCTGGATTGAGTCTTATTTCCTGTTTATGCTGGGCAACTGGGCGGTGTTCGGGTTGCTCCGTCTGATTTTCCTGTATGTATACCGCGGTGCGCTGACGTCGCAGCATTACCATGAACTTTGGACCACGTTTTATATCGGGGCCAAATTTGATTTCCGCCTGGCCGGGGCTATTGCCATTCCGCTGGGGTTGTATCTGACGGTATACGCGTTTTGGCATAAAGCCGCTTGTATTAAGAAGCTGATGTGTTGGATTTGCGCTTTGTTGGAAGCGGCCGTTATGGCGGTGTATTTTGCCGATTTCGGACACTACGCCTACATTTCCATGCGTATCAATTCGTCCGTCTTTACGTATTCGGAAAACGCCCTGATTTCCGCCCAGATGCTGTGGGAAACTTATCCCATTGTTTGGATTGCGCTGGGGCTTTTGCTGTGGGGCGTTATCGGCTATTTCTTTACCAAAAAACTGCTGACCTATGCCTTCGGACGCGATGACAAATACCGCTGGAAAGGAAACCTGGGCTGGTTTTTTGCGGGTCTTTTGCTGACGGGCGCTTTGATGTTTGGGCAAATTAGCCAGTACCCGCTGCGCTGGAGCAACGCCTATCACTCCACCAATAATTTTATTTGTAACCTGACTTTAAATCCCGTGTTGAATCTGTTTGATACGTATCGCTTTGCGCGCAGCAAAGACTTTGACGAAGAGCTGGTGCGCAAATACTATCCGGAAATTTCCAAATATTTGCAGGTGGACGAGCCTAATGCCCAGACGCTGAACTTTTTGCGCACGGTGCCGGGCACGAAAGACCCGAAAGATTACAACGTGGTGGTTATTTTCATGGAGTCGCTGGCCTGGAATAAAACTTCCTTCACCAACCCGGATTTGGACCCGACGCCGTTTATTAAACAGCTGGCCGACAAATCCATTCTGTTTACGCATTTCTTTACGCCCACTTCGGCCACGGCGCGCGCGGTTTTTGCCACGTTGACCGGCATACCGGACGTGACGGCCCTGGAAACCAGCTCCCGCAACCCGTTGATTGTGGACCAGCACATTGCGGCCAACACATTGGATGATTATGAGAAATATTATTTCATCGGGGGCAGCTCCAGCTGGGGAAATATACGCGGCGTGATAGAGCACAATTTGACCGACGTCCATATGTACGAGGAAGGGCACTTTGAGCACGAGCACCGCAACGACGTATGGGGCATTTCGGACCTGGATTTGTTCCGCGAGGCCAACCGCATTTTGGAAGCCGACCAAAAGAAAACGGGCAAGCCGTTTTTTGCCATTATCCAGACGGCCGGCTATCACCGCCCCTATACCATTCCCAAAGACAATGCAGGCTTTGTGCCCGATACGTCCATTACCGAAGAGCAGGCCAAGAAACGCAGTTTTGTCAGCGTGGCGGAATTTAATTCCCTGAAACTTTCCGACCACTTTTTGGCGGAATTTTTCCGCTTGGCCGCAAAGTCGGATTATTATAAAAACACGCTGTTTGTGATTTTCGGAGATCATGGCCTTTCCGCGCCGGAATCGGAAAATATGCCGCGCGGTTATGTGGAGCTGAACCTGATTAATCACCAGGTGCCGCTTATTTTGGCCGGTCCCGTGATTAAGGAGCCGCGCGTAATAGAGGAAACCGCCAGCCAGGTGGATATTATCCCCACCGTGTTGGGCATTCTGGGGCGGCCGTATTTCACGCGTTCCATCGGGCGTGACGCGCTCAAACCCGGACACGAACCCGGCGCGTTTATCTATTCCTGGGCCCAGACGCCGCACCCCATGGGCTTTGTACAGGGGGAATACTATTACCATGTTTTGGGTCCGGACGGCCAGGGGGGATTGTTCAAATATGCGGCCGAGGATTTCAGCCGCGATCTGGCCCAGGAAGAGCCGGAGCGTTATGAGTATATGAAAAATATGACGCGCGGCTTGTTTGAAACTTCCAAATATTTGTTGTATCATAATCAGAAGAACAACGAGCAGGATAAATAAGAAGCGGCCCGGCGCAGATTCGGGCCGTCGGGGCGGATAAAAACTAAATTAAAGAAGGAGAAATACATGAGCGGAATTACCATTGCCGTAATTATTGTCGTGATTATTGCCGTATACTTCGTAGTGACGTATAACGCTTTTGTCATGTTGCGCAATCGTATCAAAGAGGCGTGGAGCGATATAGAAGTGCAGATGAAACGCCGCTATGACCTGATTCCCAACTTGGTGGAAACGGTCAAGGGCTATGCCGCCCATGAAAGCGGCACATTGGAAAAAGTCATCCAGGCGCGCAATATGGCCATGGCCCCGCATGAGAGCATGCAGGACGTGGCAAAATCGGAGAATATGTTGACGGGCGCGCTGAAAAGCATATTTGCTTTAAGCGAAAGCTACCCCGACCTGAAAGCCAACCAGAACTTCTTGGAGCTGCAGCGCGAACTGCGCGACACGGAAGACAAACTGCAGGCCGCGCGCCGCTTTTACAACGGCAATGTGTTGGCCTACAACACCAAGGCGGAAATGTTCCCCAGCAACGCGGTGGCCGGCATATTCCATTTTGAAAAAGAAGAATTTTTTGAATTGGACGAAGCCGAAGCCGAAGCGGCCAAAAAACCCGTTTCCGTTAAGTTTTAGGGTTTGCCGTGGCTACCACCTATGATTTTATTGCGCAGAACAAGCGGCGTACCTGGCTGCTTGTTCTGCTTTTTCCAATAACCTTTGCCCTGCTGGGATATATTTTCCTGTTGGGCTACAGCCATCTGTCCGTAAACCGGGCCGATATGTCTTCTTATGGCGCTTATTATCAAAGCGGCGGCGCCTATGACAGCGGCGAAGATACTCCCCTGGAACGCGCCAACCGTTTGGCTTTGCAGGTGCTTCCCTGGATGTGGCTGGGGGCGGTGCTGTGGATAGTCATTTCTTATTTCTCCGGCGATCATATGCTCCTGCGCGGGGCGGGCGCCATAGAGATACATAAAGAGGATCAGCCCGAAATATACCGCCTGGTGGAAAACCTCTGCATCGCCGCGGGGCTGCCCGTACCGCGGGTGTATATTATTGATGATGATTCTTTAAACGCTTTTGCCACGGGGAGGGACCCGCAGCACGCTTCCATTGCGCTGACCAAAGGCATTGTGCAAAAATTGGAACGTGCGGAACTGGAAGGGGTTATCGCGCATGAGCTGTCCCATATCAAAAACCGTGACATACGCCTAATGCTTATTACCGTGGCGGGTATTTCGTTTTTTACGTTTTTGTCCGAGGTGTGTTTCCGTATGGCTTTAAGCGCCAGCCGCGGCCGCGGAAAAGACAAAGGCGGTGCGGTATTATTGTTTTTTGCGCTGGGCGTATTTTTTGCCATATATGGCTTTTTTATCGCCCCGCTTATCCGGCTGGCCGTTTCCCGTACGCGCGAATACCAGGCGGATGCTTCCGCGGCGCTGCTTACGCGCCACCCGGCCGCGCTGGCCAGCGCGCTGGAAAAAATATCCGGCGACTGCAAAGTGGAGTCTTTGGACGAGCATGCCAGCATGGCCGCCATGTGCATCGAAAATCCGTTGAGCAAGCACGGTCTCTTTGCTTCTTTGTCCGGTATGTTTTCCACCCATCCTCCCGTGGAAAAACGCATCGCCGCCCTGCGCGAAATGGATGGCCAATAGCCATAAAAACACCCGCCTTTCGGCGGGCGTTTTTATAGGGGCGCGGCATGCCCGGGCTGTGCCCGGAGTATTAACCTAAAATTTTGTCCAAGCTGTTTTCAAAGTCAAAATATTCGTATTTGTCAAAATCCAGCAGGCGCGCCAATATGTTCAAAGGAAATACCGCCGCCAGGGTGTTAAAGTCGCGTACGGCGCTGTTATAACGCTTTTTGCAGCGTTGTATTTTGCTTTCGCAGGCCAGCACCCCGCGTTGGAGTTTTAAAAAGTATTCGTCTTTTTTTAGATTTTCCTGCTGGTCAAGCACCGTGAAAAGTTTTTTCAGGTTTTGGCTCAGCTCCGCTTCGCAGCTCATGCGTTTGGACAGGCTGTCTTCTTTCATACAGGTTTCTTTCATTTTTCCCAGGGAATAGACGAAATCTCTTTCCAGCTCCGGCAGGGACGCGGCCGACCAGGCCAGCGAAGGCAGCATATCACTGCGGCTGCGCAGAGAGGCGTACAGGCGCATCCGCGCGCGCTGCACATTTTTGCGCAAAGAAACAAACTTGAAATAGGCCGCCGCCGCAAAAATTACTGCGGCGCACATAAACCCGAACAAAAACCACGCCACCATAAATCCACCTCCGGAGATTGACTGACCGCCGTTTAATTTTTACAATGGAGTATATTGAAAGTATAGCCGTTAATTTTCTTTTTATCAAGCCCGTTTTGGGGTTTTGGGGCCTACCGCGGCCCTCTGATTTGCAGGGTCTGCGCCGTGCACAGGCGCAGCTGTAAAAAGACGTCTAACTTACTCATTAACACGGAGGACGGATGCTGCTAACCATTGTATCATTCGTCGGGTTTACAGGGCTGGTGTTGGGCCTTTCGTATTATCTGACGCGCAAGAATGACTCTTCGTCCCAGGAAGGATACTTCCTGGCCGGGCGGGGACTGACGGGCTGGATTATTGCCGCTTCGCTGCTGCTGACCAACCTGTCCACCGAGCAAATGGTGGGCCTGAACGGACAGGGCTACATGTTCAATATGTCGGGCATGGGCTTTGAAATCGGAGCGTCGCTGGCGCTGATTATCGTGGCTTTCTTTTTCCTGCCCCGCTATTTGAAAAAGGGGTACGCCACCATTCCCGACTTTATCGGGGAACGCTATGACGGCGTGACCAAGCAGTTCGTCAATTTTCTGTTCCTGGCGGGGTATGTGCTTATCCTGCTGCCGGTGGTGCTTTATTCCGGAGCCATAGGCATGGGCGGCATTTTTGACATCATGGGCGCGTTCAATGTGGACTATATGACCGCCATTATTGTTGTGGTGGTGGCCATCGGCGTGCTGGGCGTCATTTACAGTTTGGCCGGCGGCCTGCGCATTATGGCGGTGGCGGACACGTTAAACGGCATCGGCCTGATTATCGGCGGGCTGATGATACCCGTTTTCGCGCTGATGTATGTGGGCGGCGGGGACATGCTGGGCGGTTTGAAAACCGTTATTGAAGCCCACCCCGAAAAATTCAACGCCATCGGCGGGCCCAATGACCCCGTGCCTTTCCTGACGATGTTTACGGGCATGTTTTTGGTCAATTTGTTTTACTGGGGCTGTAACCAGACCATTATCCAGCGTGCGCTGGCGGCCAAAAACCTCAAAGAAGGTCAGAAAGGCCTGTTGCTGGCGGCCGTGTTTAAACTTATCGGGCCTGTTTATCTGATTATCCCGGGCATTGTGGCGTTTCATATTTTCCAGGACAATCCGCTTAAAATCGGCGATATGGCCTACCCCATGCTGGTCAACAAAGTGCTGCCGTTTTACCTGACGGGCTTTTTCGCCGCCGTGTTGTTTGGCGCCATTTTAAGCTCGTTTAACGCGGCGTTAAATTCCACCTCCACGCTGTTTATGCTCAATATTTATAAACCGTACATCAAGCCGGACGCCACGGATAAACAGGTGGTGTTTGCGGGCAAAGTGGTGGCGGTGATTTTGGCGGTGTTTTCCATGTGCGTGGCGCCGCTGATTGCCAAAGCGCCCTCGGGGTTGTTTAACTACCTGCAAATGGTCAACGGTTTCTACAACGTACCCATTTTCACGCTGATTATTTTCGGCATGCTCAATAAGCGCGCCCCCGCCTGGGCGGCCAAAGTGACGCTGGTGTGTTTCATCATCGCTTACGGTCTGACGCAGATTCCGTTTACGGGCAAAGAGGCCATACCGCTGTTGGGCTGGCTGTCGGGTATTCATTACCTGCACGTGATGGCCATTCTGTTCGTCATCGCCGTGGCGTTTATGTGGCTGACGGGCGTTTATTGGCCGACCAAAAACAATAATTACGACGACGCCAAAGATCTGCACGTGGTGGATACTACGCCGTGGAATAAGGCCGTTGTGATGAGTGTGGCCATTGTGCTGTGCGTGTTTGCGGTGTATGTAATTTTCTCCAAGTTCGGCATTGCGGCTTAAATCTTGACGTACAAAAAGCGCCCCGAAAGGGGCGCTTTTTTTGTCAGATGATTTTCCGCAAGCAGAGGCGTACGTACAAACCCTGTTGCTCTGCAGAAGATTTTTTCTCTTTATCCGTGTGCTTTCGTCCAGGTGTTTGCCCGTACATTCCGTTGGATGAAACGCCTTTTTCTTGTTTGTTTTTTGTCGTTTATCCGTCGAGTCTTGACTCGTTTTTTTTTTTTGATACCCTATTCGTGGCTAAGACAAAAAGCCGTTAAAAGCTGTTTTTGTTTGATTAATGGCCGTTATAGGGAGAAAAAATGAAAAAAGGATTTACGCTCATTGAGCTGTTGGTGGTTGTACTGATTATCGGCATATTGGCGGCTGTTGCCTTGCCGCAGTATCAGGCCGCCGTGGCCAAAAGCCGTCTGGCCACTCTGATGCCCATTGTAAAAAGCCTTAAAGACGGGGCGGAGATGTATCGGCTGGCTCGCGGGCATTATCCGATTCGTACTTGGGGGTTCGTGCTGGATGACTTAGATATTTCAGTGCCCGACAATTGCACCAAATCAGGAGCGGGCGCCACTTGTGGGGATCAGTCATATAGTCTTTCTTTAAGTGACAGGACAACCAGTACACGTATGTTGTCTGCGCAGGGATATGATACAAAGGCGCAAATCGGCTATTTGATGTATTTTGACCATTCCAATCTGCCCGGAAAAGTGTATTGCCTGGCCAGATCTTCAAATAAAGCGGCTGTCAGTGCCTGCAAAAGCATGGGCGGCACCTTGGATGGAGGGGATATCAACGGGGACTGGCAGGTTTGTTCCTGGACCTTAGGCGGATACTGTAACGGATATGTGCTGAACTGAGTTTGTCATTTCTGTCAGGGGCCCCGCTTTAGGCGGGGCCTTTTGGTATGTATCCGGGTAAAAAACTAAAACTGCTGTTGCGGCGGCGGAAAAACTTGTTATAATACAAATAAGATTTTGTGGGAGAATATATGGAAGAATACCGCATTCAAAATATTATGGAGGACGCTCCCGCCGAAACGGTCTCCGAGGACTCGGAAGAGCTGGAAGCCAAACCCGCCGGCGTGGCGGAGCGTTTTGTTGCGCTGCTGATTGACTGGAGCATTATCAGTATTCCCTATCAGCTGTTGGCCGCCTGGGTCCTTAATTCCATGCATCCGGATCTGGAAATGATTTATGTCGTTTTTGGCGCGGTCGTTATCCCTTTTATTTTGTATGAAACGGTTTTTACCTGCGGCGGGCGCAGTACGCTGGGCAAGAAACTGGTGGGCATACGGGTGGTTAATTACCGCACGGGAGAACCGTTGTCCTTCCCGCGCGCTTTTATACGCGCCGTGGGATATGTGGTCAGCGCCGTATTGCTGATGTGCGGTTTTTTGTTGGCTTTTATAGACGGCGACCGCCGCGCCTTGCATGACTTTTTGGCCGGTTCAGCGGTGCTGCAGTCCCGCCCCAAAAGCTGGGGAGAAAAAACGGCCCTAACCCTGACGGGGGGGCTGCTGATGCTGATGTTTGCGGCGCAGTTTTATAATCAGCTGTTTGGGGCCGGTTCTCTGACCCAGCAGCGCATGATTGACGCGGCGCGGGAACATGTGGAAAAAATCGGTTATTTGGAAGAAATACATAACAGCCACTTCGGCTATTACACCAATGATTTGCTGCGTTTGTCTATCCTGTCCGGCGACCCGGTGCAGTTCCAGCGGGACACCTTTGAAGTGCTGGACCATAAAGACTTCCGCATAGGGATATCCGAGAACGGGTATAAAATACGGGCCCATGCCCGGGATGCCAAAAAAACGCCCGTTTCTTATCCCAGATAAGGCGTATGGAACGTTTTTTGCGTATGGGGCTCCCGATATAAGGGGGCCCTTTTGCTTGGCGTCAAGGCGTCTTTTGCCGTCCAATATGCTGCTTCCTGCGGGGCCCGTTTTATGGCTTTGGGGGCCGCATATATGTTGTGCCCAAAGGCCCTGGCGACGAAAAACTTTTTGACAAGCGCGGCGAATAAAAAAACCCCGCCGAAGCGGGGAAAATATCAATTGTGGTTTCTTTCCGAGGAATGCTGGCAGTTAATGCAATAGCGCGCAAACGGCAGCGCTTTGATGCGTTTTTTGGGAATGGGCTGGCGGCACAGCTCGCAGCGGCCGTAAATACCCTTTTCAATTTTGCGCAGGGCGGCCTCTATTTGGCCGATGGTGTTGTGGGAATTGCCGGACAGTTCAAATAAAATTTCCTTGTCCAGGCTCTGGCTGGCCGCGTCTATGGGGTCGCCCACTTCGGCCTCCGGCATATCCATATTCTTTTTTTCTTTCAGGCGTTTTTCCGCGTCGGCTTTTAACTCTTCCAGATGTTTTTTAATTTCTTTTATTTCGGCCGCGCTCAGTGCGTCCTTGCTGTTCTTCTTGGTTACCATATACGGCTGCTCCTTCCATAAATAAAAATCGGCCGGCTGCTTTTTTGCGCGCCGTTTGATTAATGTAGCAAATACGGACACGCAATGCAAGGGCCTTCGGAATTGTTATAATAAAGATATTTATATTTAACAGTGGAGAGAATCCCTGCCATGAAAAATTTATTAAAAGTCCCGTTGGACGAATTGATTTTTAAAAATTCGCTGGTAGTCAATTACAAACGCATGTGGCCTTATATCAAACCGTACTGGTTTCGCGCTTTTTTGGGCGTGGGATTGGCTGTGCCCGTCGGAGCGCTGGATTCGGTGGTGGCCCTGTTTTTAAAACCTTATACCGATGACGTGCTGGTGGCCAAAAACGCCACGTTTGCTTCTTACATCCCGCTGCTGATTATCGGCTTTGTGCTGGTGCAGAGCGTGCTTAATTACAGCGTGAAATATTTAACCACCTGGGTGGGCAGCAAAATTACGCTGGACGTGCGCAAAAAACTGTTTGCCAAACTGCTTTCTTTAAATACCGCGTTTTTTGACAACAGCGACTCCGGCTTTGTGATGATGCGTTTCAACGGTGATGCTGACACCGCCTGCAACGGCCTGATTAACAATGTGCGTTTGGTTATTTCCAAGGTGTTTTCTTCCATTGCTCTGGTATGCGTGCTGTTTTACAACTCCTGGCAGCTGACGATTATCGCCGTGGCGGCGGTGCTGGTGGCGTTTGTGCCCATATACATTGTGCGCCGCAAAATGGAAGAACTGGTGCGCAACACCGTACAAGTGGGGGCCGTAGCCATGAAAGCCTATAACGAAGCTTTCAGCGGCAACCGCACGATTGCGGCGTATAATTTGCAGCATGAGCAGCAGTCTTCGTTCAATCAGCTGATGGAGCGTATTTTTAATTTAAACATGGGTATTGTTAAACATACGGGTTGGCTTTCTCCCGTTATGCATTTTATTATCTCACTGGGACTGGCGTTTGTGATATGGCAGAGCAGCTCGCTTATCGTCAGCGGGACGATTACCAGCGGTAACTTTACCTCGTTTGTCGCCGCACTGCTGCTGCTGTATACGCCGCTGAAAACGGTGGGCGACGACTATGTGGATATTAAAAAAGCGTTGCTGGCTATTGACCGTATTTTTGAAATTTTCGCATTGAAACCCACTATTCAGGACGCCAAGGGCGCTCAGACGCTTTCAGGCGTTTCCAAAGAAATTAAATTTGAAAACGTCAGCTTTGGCTATAAGGAAGGCGTGGACGTGCTCAAAAATATTGACCTGACCGTGCCTGTGGGCAGCACGCTGGCGCTGGTGGGCAATTCCGGCGGCGGAAAGAGCACGCTGGTCAATTTGTTGCCGCGTTTTTATGATGTGCGCCAGGGCCGCATTACCTTTGACGGGCGGGATATACGGGAGTTTACGCTTTCTTCCCTGCGCGACCAGATTGCCGTCGTGTTTCAGGATAATTTCCTCTTTTCCGGCACTATACGCGACAATATCATGATCGGCCGCCGCGGCGCAACGAAAGAAGATTTGCGCCATGCGGTGGAAAATGCGCACCTGGAAGAATTTATTTCCACGCTCAAAGACGGCCTGGATACGGAACTGGGCGAGCGCGGCATGACGCTTTCCGGCGGACAGCGCCAGCGCGTGGCCATTGCGCGCGCGTTTATCCGCAATGCGCCCGTGGTGGTGCTGGACGAGGCCACCAGCGCGCTGGACAACAAGTCCGAAGCCATTGTGCAAAAGGCTTTGGACAACCTGATGAAAAACCGCACGGTATTTGTGATTGCGCACCGCCTCTCCACGGTCATCAATGCCGATAAAATCGTGGTGCTTAACGGCGGGGAAATAGTAGAAGCGGGCACGCACGAAGAGCTGCTGGCGCTGCAGGACGGCGCTTATAAAGCTCTGTACAACGCGCAGTTTAAACACCGCAAGTAACGAGGAGAAAAGCAAATGAAAAAGAAGTTTTTTATCGGTGTTTTTTTTCTTGCGTTTTTGCTGGCCTGTTCTTCATCTCCGGATATTTTTACCTTGGTACGGGAAGGTGACGCAAAGCGCGTTTCCCAATTACTAGACAAAGGCGTCGACCCAAATCAAAAAGACGCCAACGGCCGTACGCCGCTGATGCATGTAAACGATGAACCCACGGCGCGGGTGCTGCTGGAAGCGGGAGCCGACCCCAACGCGCGGGACCGTTTTGGGCAAACGGCTTTGGTGTGGACCAGAAGCGCCGCGGTCGTCCGGGCGCTGCTGGAAGCGGGGGCTGACCCCAATGCGCGGGACAAGGACGAAAATACGCCCTTAATGCGCGCCAAAAATGCGGATGTGGCCCGTGCCCTTTTGGCCGGGGGAGCGGATGTAAATGCCCGGAGTACGGGCGGGTATACGGCTTTGATGCTTGTCCGCAAACCCGATGTCGTCGGTGTATTGATTGAAGCCGGAGCGGACGTCAATGCAAAGGCGGATAACGGAAGCACGGCTTTAATGGTTTTGGACGATGGAGATATTGCCCGTGCATTGCTCTCAGCCGGAGCTAACGTCAATGCGAAAAACAATGAAGGGCAGACCGCGCTCATGCAAGCAATGAGTGCGGATGTCGTGCGCATATTGCTGGCCGCGGGGGCGGATGTACATGCGCGGGATAACAAGGGGCGCACCCCTCTGCATACCAACTATTCTGGAGACGTTATCGCCGCATTGCTGGAAGCGGGCGCCGACCCCAATAGCCGCGATGAGTCCGGGGAGCCCGTCCTGCTCCGGGCCCTCCGCCAAAGCGATGTGGAAGGAGTCCGCGCACTGCTGAATGCGGGAGCCGATCCAAACGGCAGGGATAAAGACGGAAACTCCGCTTTAAGGACGGCTATTTGGGGAAAAGATGCGGATATGGTCCGCGCTTTGTTAGAGGCGGGCGCAGATCCAAATGCTGAATTAGAAACGGCTGTTTGGAGCAAAGATGCGGATATCGTCCGCGCCTTGTTAGAGGCGGGCGCAGATCCTCTTATTCAAAATGAGTATGGAGAAAACTTTTTAGGGCCCGCTTTCAGAACCGGTAATGCAGAAATTGTAAGCTTGTTTATTGAGTCCGGCGCTCAATGTCCGCAGGATATGTTTATAAACCCAATCAGTTGGTGGCCATTTTCAGAGACATCTCCGGAAGAAATAGCCGAAATATCAAAAATGTGTCTGAAGACGGGAATAAATCCCAACAAAGCGGACGGCCGGGGAAATACGTCGTTAATGTTGGCCGTCCAGCGCAATCATACGGCCTTGGCGCGGGTGTTGTTGGAGGCGGGTGCGGATCCGAATGCGGAAAACGAAACCGGGGAAACCGCCTTGTCCTTGGCCCGCGAAAAAGGCAATGAAGACATGACAGCGCTTCTGCGGCAATAC
>CALUXH010000056.1 GCA_944324695.1 uncultured Elusimicrobiales bacterium
ACGGCGACACGGCCCAGACCGGCCCCGGTATTGCTTTCCACCTGGGCATTCCGCAGCTGACGTTCTGCGACAGCGTGGACAGCGACGGGCAGCGTGTGGTTGTGAAAAAGCTGATTGAAGGCGGCCACCAAATTATGGAAGCCGACCTGCCTGCACTGGTAACCATGACCATGCCCGTGGATTATGTGGCCAAATATCCGTCTTTCCTGGCCGCGCACAAGGCGCAGGACAAACAAATTTATGTCTGGACGGCGGCCCAAATCGGTGCGGATGTGCACAAGCTGGGGCTGGAAGGCTCCCCTACGCGCGTATCGCGCATTTTCCCGCCGGCCGCCAGAGCCAAAGGCGAAATGATTACCGGCTCGGCCGAAGAAATGGCGGCCAAGTTCGTTGAAATTTTACAAAAGGAGAGTTTTGTCAAATGATTCAGGTAGCTTCTAATTGCGTAGGTTGCGGCAAATGCGTGTCCGCCTGCCCTTTTGGGGCGCTCTCCCTGGTTAACCGCAAAGCAGTGCCCAACAGCAGCTGCACCATGTGCGGCGCGTGCGTGTCCGTCTGCCCGGTCAAGGCTTTGTCCCTGCCCGCGGCGGGTGCGGCAGCCGTTAAAAAAGACCTTTCCGCCTACAAAGGCGTATGGGCTTTTATTGAAATTTCCGATGACGGCAAGACCCAAAAGGTCCGCCCCGTGGGCTTTGAACTTCTGAGCAAAGGCCGCGAATTGGCCGACCAGCTGGGCGAAGAACTCTGCGCCGTGGTCATCGGCGACGGGGTGGATAAATATTTTGCTGAACTGTCTTCTTACGGCGCGGATAAAATTTACGCCGTCAACGGCCCCGCTTACCATGACTACAATACGGTCGCTTACGCCCATGCCATGGTTACGCTGATTAAAAAATACAGCCCCAGCGTGGTGCTGTATCCGTCCACGTATATCGGGCGGGATTTGTCCCCGCGCATTTCTTCGGAACTGTTCGTGGGGCTGACGGCGGACTGCACGGGGCTGTCCATCGCAGACGGGCTTTTGATTCAAACCCGTCCGGCTTTCGGCGGCAATATTATGGCGGATATTAAATGTCCCGATTACCGCCCGCAGATGTCCACCGTGCGTCCCAATGTGTTTAAAAAAGTCGTTACGCGCCCGGGCAGCATGGCGCAAATCATCAATGAAACGATTGCCGTGCCTGCCGAAGCGGGCAAGGTGCGCATCGTCAGCAAACACTTTGACGAAACTTCCGCGCAGGACAAGCTGGACGAGGCCGAAGTGGTCATCGCCGGCGGACGCGGTATGAAGGACAAAGCCGGCTTTGATATGCTGGAGCAGCTGGCCGCCGAACTGGGCGGCGCGGTGGGCGCTTCCCGCGCGGCCATTGATTTGGGGCTGAAACCCAAAGAAAAACAAGTCGGCCAGTCCGGCGTTACCGTGGCGGCCAAGCTGTACGTGGCGTGCGGTATTTCCGGCGCGGTGCAGCATGTCGTGGGTATGGAACACAGCGACGTGATTATCGCCGTGAATAAAGACGCCAATGCCCCCATTTTCAACGTATGCAAATACGGGTTTGTGGGTGATGCGCGGCAGTTGATGCCCAAAGTGGTGGACGCCGTCAAGAAAGCCAAGAACAAATAGTATAACGGCTTCTTCGGTTGCCAGAATTTACGCACGAAGCGTAAGGCGGGAAGCCTTACGCTTCGTTGCTTGCTCCGGCAAACAATTTTCCAAATTTAAACCCTTTCGCCGTCTCTTGCCGCTTACATAGCTGGCGCTATGCGGCGCGGCAACTAAATCCGGCGAAATCATTTTAAATTTGAAAAATCATGCGGGTCGGGCGGAAGTTTTAGTCGCGCGGTACGGCACCTGTAAACGGCTTCTTCGGTTGCCAGAATTTACGCACGAAGCGTAAGGCGGGAAGCCTTACGCTTCGTTGCTTTTGTGAGCCGGCTATTTTGTCAATTTGCTTCCTTTCGCGTGCCGGCGCGGGGCTTATGCGGCTTCCACCGCAGACCAGCATAAATTCAAGACGGACTGATACATGGCAGAACTGTACAAAATCTGTTCTGGTATGTTACTTTAAGTTTGGCAGATGCCGTTTTGTCGGTTGACGTTTGTTTGTTGAAAACGGGGCAGGGTTGATTTCTCTTTTTTTTTGATTATAATATATATGACAAAAACAAAGAATGCTTATAAGGGGTATTTTGATGTATTAAATTCCATCGCAGGAGCAAAAAATGAAAAGGGGTTTTACATTAATTGAATTATTGGTGGTAGTGTTGATTATCGGTATTTTGGCGGCCGTGGCTTTGCCGCAGTATCAGAAAGCGGTGCGGCGTTCCCGTGCGGCCGAGGCCATGATTATACTCAAAAAAATAGGGGATAATCTTGATATGTGTCTGATGGCCAACAGCAGCCTCAACAACTGCCTGAAGCCGGATATTCTTTTTGAAGGGTTGACCCATTTGGATCGCGTCGAGGGAAATGATATCTCCAGACAAGGCAAATATTTTATCTATGGCTGGGCCTTTTTTCTGGTAGCATCCGAAAAAAAGGCCGCAGGATACAACTTAATTTATGTATCCCCGGTGTATCACAAATATACTAATCTGACGGAAGGGCGCTGGTGCTATGGGGCAACTGACGAGGGCCTCGAATTTTGCAAAAGCATCCATGACGGAAACAAAGTGGAAAATAACGGCGCCTGGTATTCTTTTTGATAGACGTTTTATTGATATTTGGCGATAAACGCCTCTTTAAACTGTTTAAACGTGCCGTTTTCTATAGCCTGGCGTATGTTTTCCATAGTGCGCGTTAAAAAGCGGATATTGTGCATGGACAACAGGCGGTGGCTGGTCAGCTCTCCGCTGCGGAACAAATGGCACAGATAGGCGCGCGAATAGTTGCGGCAGGCAAAACAGTCGCAATGTTCGTCCAGAGGCCGTTCGTCTAATCGGAAGCAGGCGTTTTTAATATTCAAGCGTCCTTCCTCCGTCATTACCAGTCCGTTGCGTGCCACGCGCGTGGGCCAGACGCAATCAAACATATCTACGCCGCGCTCCACGCAGTTTAAAATTTCCACCGGCGTGCCCAACCCCATAAAATAGCGGGGTTTTTCTTCGGGCAGATTGTCCGTAACGGCCAGGACGGAATCATTCATCTGCTGCTGCGTTTCGCCTAAAGACAGCCCACCTATACAGTAGCCGTGCGTAGGCAGGGAAGCCATATGCCGGGCCGCTTCTTTGCGCAGATCGGGGAAAACCGCGCCCTGTATAATGCCAAATAACAGGGAATTGCCTACCGTATAAGAACCGTCCGCGTTTTGGGTGACGTCCTGTGCGGGGACGGTTTTTTGGTATTGTTTGGCGGCGCGTTCAGCCCAGCGTTTGGTTTGCTCCAGCGCCTGGCGCGCTTCATGTTTGGACGGGTCTTTGGCATGGATGCACACATCCAGCATCGTCCAAATATCGGAGCCTATTTCTTTTTCAAATTCAATAACGTTTTCCGGCGTGAACAAATGTTTGCTCCCGTCATGGTGGGAGCGGAACAGTACGCCCTCTTCGCTGATTTTGCGAAATTGCGACA
>CALUXH010000057.1 GCA_944324695.1 uncultured Elusimicrobiales bacterium
CTGGCCAGCGGCGGATATTCGTATCCTTCTCTGGGGGCGGACGGTTTTGCCTGGCGTGCCGCCCAAGAACTGGGCCTGCAAACTCTGCCGCCCAGGCCGGCACTGGTATCGCTGACGCTGCCCGCGCCGTGGCGTGCGGTGTGCCGCGCCTTGGCCGGAAACAGCCTGCAAGCGGAAGTATCCGCCGGGAAGAAAAAAGAGCGGGGCATGCTTCTGTTTACCCATGATGGTATCAGCGGGCCGGCAGTACTGCAAATGTCTTTATATTGGAAAGAAGGGGAAAAACTGCGCCTAAATTTCCTGCCGGACACGGATGCGGAAATCTATTTCAAAGAACACAAAAACAGTCCGCAGGTGTTTTCCAAACTTCTCTCTCCCTTTATCAGCGCAAAAATAGCCAAAGCCTGGCTGGGGGAACTGGATGTACGCGCCGCAGACGCCAAAAAAGATATTCTGCACGCCGCGGCCCGGCGCCTCAATGCCTTTGAAGTTATTCCTTCCGGCACGGGCGGATTTACCCGCGCGGAGGTAACGGCGGGCGGGCTGGACACCGCGCAGTTCCACGCGGGGACCCTGGAATGCAAAAGCCTGCCGGGGCTGTTTGTCATCGGGGAAGCGCTGGACGTAACGGGCCGGCTGGGCGGATTCAACCTGCACTGGGCCTGGGCCAGCGCGGCCGCAGCGGCACGCCAATTGGCAAAATATTGACAGAAAAGGGCTTTTTACTTCGTATTTTGCTATAATAAAAACAAAAAAAGGATAAACGATATGGAACTGAGAAACGGGCCTGTTTCTATTTTTAAAATTGTTTTTTATGCGCTGAAAGTGTCCAACCAGGCTTTCGGCACGGTACTGGCACTGATGTTCCTGATGGCCGCATTTATTGCGCTGCTGTCCGTTATTTGCTTCGGCGTTTCCACCCTGATTAACAACCCGCTTGGACTGACTGCCATTTCCCTGCCCCTTCCTCTGCTAACGACCTTTCTGGAAGTGGTGTTTACTGTGGCAACAGTGTATATTTTGGCGGCCCGCTTTGAAAAACGGGGGACTTCCGCTTATGAAAGTTTCCGGGATTGCCTCGTTCCGGCGATTTACTTTATCATCAGCTCACTTTTGGTGGGAATTGTGTTTTATGCGCTGCTGTTCGGATTAATGCAGTTGAGCTCTCTTACGATAAAGCTGGTCGGCGGCCTTCTGCTGTGTCTGTTGCTGCTTCCCTTTTGCTTTACGATCCATGCCATCGCTTTGCGCAATGAAGGCCCGCTGTCCGCCCTGCGTTACAGCTGGGATTTGGTGACGCGCCACTATTGGCGCATGCTGTGGAATATATTCTGCCTGGGGTTGATGGGGCTGTTTGTCATACTGGCCGTTTTTTCACTTTGCAAAGCCCTGCTGTCCGCGCAGTATGCCGCTTTTGCCTCCCCGCATGGGCTGGCTGCCCTGCAGACTCTGGCACCTCTTTGGCTTTTGCAACAGCCTAAATTGTATATAATTCTGGGAAGCATTATATTAGTCCTGCTATATTTGTACTTTTGCCTGTTTGTACAGGCCGTATGGACAGGACTGTTTTTGAACCTGGACTATGCGGATCGGCCCGTCCAAAGCCGGGATCTGGACGCCCAGGAAGGCTTTACCTCCCGGACGGTCTTGCCGGACGTGGGGATAAAACAAACCTCCGTACAGACTACTACCGACGATGCCATGGCCTCTCACATGGAACAGGTATATAATGCCCAAGACCATTTGGCCCAGGCCTTGCAGGCGGAAGAAGACCGCATGCCTACTATTTTGTTTGATGAAGACATGGCCAAAGAATTGGCCGAGAACGAAGAAAAAATGCGCCGCCACCAGGAAGAGGCGTCACAAAAAAAAGACCTGGATGAACAAAAAAGTATCAAAATATCGGATAAAACATTATGACCCCACAAAAAAATATTATTGACATATTATCTTTGTCTTGGAGCGAAACAAACAAACGTTTTGTGCCGCTGATGTGCCTTGCCGGCGTGGTTCCTCTGGTTTCATACTTGGCCAATCTTCTGTTGCCTGAGGCGCAGAATGCGGCCGGACAGATAAATTGGATCTCGATACTTTCTATATTCGTCTTCACAGCCCTGAGCGGCTACTGCACGGCGGCGTTAATATTGCTGGCCGCCCGCCGGGTCCATACGCCCGGGCAGGCTTTGCAGGCTGCTTGGCGGCCTTTCTGGCGTATGCTGGCCGGAAGCATTATATTATATATAGCCCTAACAGTGGTCGGCATAGTGCTCGGCCTTATAATCTTTGTTACGCTTGCTGGCCTCCCCGACAATTCATCGCTGCTGCTTGTTTTGGCGGTTGTGGAAATATTGCTGATTACCGCGCTGATACTCACGGCGGCCGTCTATCTGTCTTTGTTTCCTTACGTGCTTGTCTTGACGGATACGCCCATATTTTCTTCTTTTCTGCAATCTTTCCGCTTGATTAAAAACGCTTTTTGGAAAACAACAGGACTGTTGTTTCTGCTGGGATTGATTTCTGGCGCCGTTTTGTTTCTGGCCGGGTTGCTGCTGGGGATTATTTCCTTTATATTGAGCCTGGTGTTGCCCGTATTGGCAAATGTGATGGGCCTTTTGATGGTGCCCGTAACGGCAGGGCTTATGGCCTTTACTCAGGTAACAGTAACCCTGTTTTATTTAGAGCGCAGCCAAATCAACCGGCAAGTGCCGGCGGCCGCCGTGCCGCCTGCGGGGCCGGAGGCGTAGGCCGCCGGAAAGAGAAATTTTTCTTTTCTGTCAGGAACGTAAAATTTCCGTTTTTATATTCGGGGAAAAGACGCGCTTCGCCCCTAATTTTCATATATTAAAAGATGTCTGAAAGGAAAATATGCGCGACGTAAAAACTTTTTTGTCCATGTGCTGGGCCGTGTTGCGAGGGCGCTATCCGTTCCCGTGGAAAACGTTTCTGGTGGCGCTGTTGTGCCTGGTATACATGATAAGCCCCGTGGACATCCTCCCCGACGTTATGCCTCTTTTGGGCATTACTGACGACGCTACATTTCTGGTATTGGTGCTGGCCTTGATAAAACAGGACATCAACAAATACCGCGCTTCTTTAAATCCTCCAACGGACAACGTCATAGACGCAGGAGACTTCAAAGACCGTAAAAAATGAAATGCCGGACAGGTATTTCAAAGGAGTCCATGAATTTAACCGGGCCACAAGCCCGGATTTTTTGGGTTATTGCATAAGAAAACCTTGATAAAGTGTTATAATTTAAGTATGAAAAAACTACTGAAAATCATTCTGGTATTGGCGGTTTTGGCCGTCATACTGCTGTTCGCGGCGATGATTACGCTGCGCATCATGTTCCCGCCGGAGAAGCTCAAAGCCATGGCGCAAGAGTACGCTCAGCAGACGCTTCACCGTGAGGTGACGTTCAGCGACGTGTCGCTGAACCTCATCGGCGTAACGCTGGATGATTTTGCCGTATCCGAACCGACGACGTTTGACAACGGCACTTTCGTCAAAGCCGATAAAGCGGTAGTTAAAATCGCTTTGAAACCCCTTTTCAAAAAACGCATAGAAATCAGCACCGTGGGACTAGAAGGGCTGGACGTAAACGTCAGCAAAAACAAAGACGGCGTCTTTAACTTTGCAGACCTCATCCCCGCCTCGTCCGAAGAAACCCCGGCACAGACGGAAGAAACTTCTTCCGCGTCCGGCTTTTCGCTGATGGCGCAGCGCATTTACGCCACGGGCTGCAATTTCTATTATAAAGACGCGCAGAGCGGCATGGACGCGTCTTTAACCAACGTCAACCTGGAAATTACGGGCTTTAATTTGGACAAAGCCTTTGACGTGGCCCTGTCTTTTACCACCGATTACCAGGACGCCGCCGGGCTGGCCGTCACTGTGCCTTTTGACATGAAACTGCAGGCTGATCTGGCTGGCATGGACTTGGCTAAAGCGCAGGCCGTGCTGAAAGAACTGACGATGAATTATAAAAACATCATTTTCAGCCTCAGCGGAAGCGCGAAAAACTTTAACGCCCCCGTTGTGGATTTAACAGGTAAAGTGTCCGGCGTGTCCAACACGGCCCTGGCCGACATTCTGCCGGGCCTGCCCGCCTTTGTACTGCCTGACATTCATTTTGCCGCGGCGGCCGAAGCTAATATGGAAACCTCTTCCGCCGTCATTAAACAGGCCCGCCTGTCCCTGTCCGATTCCGCCGTTACGGTGGCCGGCAATGCGGGCTGGGGGGGAACGGCCCCGACGTATAATATGTCCGCCGACATCAACGTCAATCTGCAGCAGGTGGCCCAAATGGCTGAAATGCTGGCCGGTTATTCCATCGGCGGCAGCATTACCGGCAGCCTCAAAGCCACGGATCAAAACAACGGCCAGGACGTCAGCGGCGCCATTCATCTGAACAAGCTGACGCTGCAGTATGACCCGCTGACCATGTCCAACCTGACGGGCGAGATCGTCATTAAATCTTTGGCGGACATTTCCTGCAATTCCCTGACGGGCCTGCTCAATAACGAAAAATTCACCACGTCTTTTGCCTATAAGGATTTGGGCGGCGTGTTGGATTTGGTGTTTAACTTTGATTTAGACAAGCTGACGCTGGACCGCTTCCCGACGGTGGGTGCGGCGGGCGCTTCCCAACCCGCCGAAACAAGCAGCACCTCCCTGGCTTCCTCCGGCCCTGAAACGTTCTTTAACGTTAAGGCCAATCTGTCGGTGGGGGAAATTACGGTGCCGTTCTTCACCACGCAGGGCGTAAGCTTAAACGCCGACCTGACCAAAGCCAGCGCCACGATGAAAAATGCGTCCGGCTCCGTATCTTTTAACCTCAAAGAAGGCGCGGTGACGGATTTGGACCAATTCGTACGCGGCAACCGCATTGTAAAAATCATTATGCTGCCGCTGACGCTGATTAAAAACGTGGGCGATAAACTGGGAGTAGAGATATTCCCCGCGCAAAATAATGAGGACAAAGGCCAAATCAAATTCTCTTCCGGCTCGGGCACGTATAACTTTGTCAACGGCCTGATGACGGTAAAAGAAACGCATTTTGACTCCGCCGTCAGCAATGTCAAAGCTTCGGGCAATATCAACTTTAAATCCGAAGCGCTGGACATGAGCGTTTCAGCCACACTGCTCAGCTCCAGCACGCCGATTGTCTTTAAAATCGGCGGCACGCTGAACGAACCTTCCGGCAAGCTGGATGTAGCCGGTACGGCCACTTCGCTGGTGAAAGGCTTTTTAAGCGGTCAAATGTCTTCTGACGCCCAAAGCACCAAAGAAGCGGCCCAGGCGGCTGCCGAGCAGGCAAAAGCCAAAGCAGAAGAAACCAAGGCCGCCGCTCAGCAGTCTGTTGACAACGCCAAGCAGGCCGTGGAAGAAAAAGCCGCGGAAGTGAAAGATAAAGTAAACGCCGCGGCCGACGCCTTAAAAGGCATAGGTTCTTTGTTTAAGAAAAAATAAGCCAGACAGCTTCTTTCAGCCCCGGCTCTTTCAGCCGGGGCTTTTGCATTCCGTCAGATTTCGGAGGAAAGGCAAATAATCCGTTTTAGACAAGAGACCCCCGGGGGGACTCTTTCTAGCCTTTCTGCAAACGAATGCGCCGCAGAAGACATACGGCGTTTTGCTGTGCTAAAGAACTGACGCGCCGGCAAAGCCGTCTGCAAAGCCAAAGACTCCTGCCTCTTTTGCCAAGAATAATGGAAAAAATGCAACGGTTTTCCCTTCAAACAGAACCGCCCCTGTTACGGCTGATTGCACGAAAAAAGACGGGAAGAGAATCTCTGCATAAAGAGCGCAATGAAGGAACAAGCGAAAGCTCCAAAAAAATACCCCGAAATTTATTTCGGGGTATTTCATTTGGATTAACAAAGATGTCAAGATGAAAAAGGACTCTCCGGGCTGTTATTTTTTCTTAAGAGTAGCAGAGCCGGAAAAATGCTCATCAAATAGGTTGTTGTCGAATTTATTGGCTACTTTATCAATGTTCTGCTGCAACAGGGCAGAATCAATATAGATGCCGTCATAAACCGCCAAGTGTTGCAATTCTTTGCGGGCGGCCGAACTGCCCAGGCTGGTCAAGAAGTAAGCCGTCGGCAGGCAGACCTCATCATCATCCACCGCGCAAGTAATCGTCTTCCAGGACAACTGGCCCGGGAGCACCTTGGCGCCGGTTTCGGTTGCCGTATGTTTTAAATTTGCCGTCTCTGGAATGTACATTTTATTAAAATTGGCCGTCCGCGTTTTCAACGTTTTAACGTATTCAAACGCCGCCTCACCGGAAGCGCCAGCGCCGTCATCCACCAAAACACGGGAAGGGGCCGCCCTGCTCGCCACCAGATTTCCTCCCGTAAAGTCAGAGTTTAAAGCAATGATAAGCCGGCGGGAGCTGACGGTATCCAAGTTACCTCCTAACACCGCCTCACTGTTTACCACCAGATTGTTCATGACTACAGGGGTGCCATTGTTTTCAGCGGAAACGATAATTTTCCCGCTGTCAGCCGCCGCATTGCAGAAATTCAAATGGAAAATTTCCGTCGGGTTTTCCTGATCCAGCATTTCCACGCTGGCAAAGCTGCCCACCGGTTGGGAAAGCAGCGTAACAAACTTCATATTCTCTGCGGTCGCCATACCCGCACATAACATCAATACAGCGCAAAAAAGCAATTTTTTCATATTGGTCACCTCTCCGGGAACCCCCGTTTATCTCACTATACATTAAGCTTAAGCGTCAAGTCAATAATTTTCAAGGGTCTTTTTATAATTTTTCACATTCCTGCAGCCAGGCCGCGGCAGAGGCGTCTGAGGGCATGCGCCAGTCCCCGCGCGGGGAAAGGCTGACCGAACCCACCTTTGGCCCGTCGGGCAGGCAGGAGCGTTTAAACTGCTGGGCAAAGAAACGGCGCAAAAACACCTTCAGCCATGTTTTGATTTCAGAGGAAGAATATTTCTCTTTAAAAGCCTGGGCGGCCAGCCAGTAAATCTTTTTGGGTGAGAAACCGAAACGCAGGAAATAATACAAAAAGAAATCATGCAGTTCATACGGCCCCACCAAGGCTTCCGTCTTCTGCGAAATATTTTTTCCGGACGGAGGCAACAGTTCCGGGCTGACGGGCGTATCCAATATATCCCGAAGCACGGCGGCCAATTTTTTATCCCGCGCCGTCTGCGCCGCATAAGCCGCCAAATGGCGTACCAGCGTTTTGGGCACGCCGGCGTTGACGGCGTACATGCTCATATGGTCGCCGTTGTAAGTGGCCCAGCCCAGGGCCAGCTCCGACAAATCCCCCGTGCCGATGACCAGTCCGCCGCTTTGGTTGGCCAGATCCATCAGCACCTGCGTACGCTCGCGCGCTTGGGCATTTTCATAGATTACGTCATGCTTGGAAAGGGGGTGTTTGATATCTTTTAAATGTTGAATAACGGCCGCTTTTATATCCACTTTCCGCGCGGTTACTTTCAAAGTCTTCATCAAAGACAGCGCATTTTGATAGGTGCGCTCCGTCGTGCCAAAGCAGGGCATGGTTACCCCCAAAATCCCTTTGCGGGGCAAAGCCAGCATATCAAAAGCCCGCGCCGTCACCAGCAAGGCCCATGTACTGTCCAGTCCGCCGGACACGCCTACAACGGCAGTCTTGGCTCCCGTATGCGCCAGACGCCGCGCCAGACCGTGGGCTTGCATGGACAGGATTTCCTCACAGCGCGCGTTCATGGCTTCTTGCGTAGGGACAAACGGCAAAGGATTTATTTTCCGGGACAGAGACGCGGGGCGACCCGCAGGCAAAGCAAAATCTATCACGCGCACTTCTTCCGGCCCGGCATCATCGGAAAAGGTATCACGCAGCAGGCGTTCGGCCTGCAAACGCTGCAAGTCTATTTCACTGCATATCAACTGGGAACGGGTTTGGAAACGGGCCGTTTCAGCCAACAATACACCGTTTTCGGCAATAAACCCGTTTCCGGCAAAAACCAAATCCGTAGACGATTCGCCAAAGCCTGCCGAGGCATACACATAACCGGCGCAGCATCGCGCCGACTGCTGAGAAAGCAAAGACTTCAAATAGGCGTGTTTGCCGGCGGCTTCAGGGCTGGCGGAAAGATTTAGAATAATGTTTGCACCTGCCAAAGCCTGCAGGGAGGAAGGGGGAACGGGCACCCATACATCCTCGCAAATTTCCACGCCCACCACGCCGTCCCCGCACGCAAAAAGCAAATCCGTCCCAAACGGCACTTCCTGTCCCGCCAAAACAATGCTTTCCGCTGGGGCCTGCGCACCGGAGCGGAACCAGCGTTTTTCATAAAATTCGGAATAATTGGGAAGAAAAGTTTTGGGCACCACACCTAAAATTTTGCCTTTTTGAAACACAACGGCGCAGTTGTACAGCGCATTTTCCACACGCACCGGCAAACCAACGGCGCAAAGCAGGGGCCACTTGGCCGCAGCGGACAAGAGTTCGGCCAAGGCTTCTTCGGCTTTATCCAACAGCAAGCGCTGGCGGAACAAATCAGCGCAGGTGTATCCCGTTATCCCCAGCTCAGGAAACGCGACAATTTCCGCCTGTTCTTCAGCGGCGCGAAAGAGCAGATTCTGCATTTGGCGGGAGTTAAAAGCGCAGTCTCCCGGGCGGACCTCCGGCACGGCCGCGGCAACTTTTATAAATCCGTAATTCATGGTTATATTATAGAAAAAAGAAAAAGACAACCGGCATGACAAATTTCCGACGGGGAATCTCTGAAGAAACAAGCGCAGGGTTTTGTTCCTGCGCCTGATACGATAAAACAGCGTTTGTATTACTCCGCCAGCGCGGCGGCCATTTTGGCAAACAGTTCTTTAATTTCTTTGATTTTTTCCACCGGCAGGCGTATGCCTTTTTTGGTCCAGCCCTTATAGGCTTCGTCTTCCTGCCACTGGCGGAAGTCCAGCCCGCGCGTACCCTTAAAACTGCTCACCCGCACAATGACGGACATGCCGGGCCGCTTGGCAAATTTACCCAATTCCTGGTCCTGCAGCTGGGCCGGATCGTCCGGCAAAGCGGCCAAAAGAGGCGCCACCGCCTTAACAATTTCCGGAGTCATGGTAATACCGGCGCGCGTAGCCCCCGTGTATTCCCCTGCCGTCAGATACTTGCGTATGGAAGCGTAGCGGTAACCGCGGTATGCGTCTATGGAAAAACGGATTTCACTGCTTTCATCCAGCGGCAGCGTACCGATAAAATGCAGCACAGAAAAACTGCTTTCTGCCATGAAATACCTCCCGCCTATAAAAAGGTTTATGTGTCGCAACAGATAAAATATGCTATGATAATGGAGCCGCATATATTGTAACGGTTTCAGAACAGCAAAAGCAAGCGGTTTTTGTATAATAAAATCATATACTGGACAAAATTCTTTATAGGGGTAAGTCAATGATGCTGGACGGGCAGTCACTGGTAGGCAAAGAAATTTCCGGTTGCGAGATTCTCACCAAAGTGGCCGAAGGGGGCATGGGCGCCGTATTTAAAGCACGCCACAAAGCATTAAACCGCATTGTCTGCGTAAAAATTTTAAGCCCCTCCCTGGCCAACGACAAAAAGGCCGTTACCCTTTTCCTGACAGAGGCCCGTGCCATTGCGGAGCTGGACCACCCCAATATCGTCAACGTTTATAATGTAGGCAAAGAACAGGGCTACTATTTTATCGTCATGTCCTTTGTGGAAGGGCAAACGCTTTCGGCCATGCTGAAAAAAGAACGGGTGCTGCCCATCAGCCGCGTGTTGGATTTGTTTGACGGGGTGCTTAAAGGGCTTTCCGTAGCGCATGAAAAAGGTATCATTCACCGGGATATCAAACCTTCCAACATCTTAATCACCCCGGAAGGCAATCCCAAAATAGTGGATTTCGGCATTGCCAAAAAAGTGGATAAAGAAAAAGGATCCACCAAAACCACCGAATTGGCGGGGACGGCTTATTTTATTGCGCCGGAGCAGGCCCTGGGCAAAGACATAGACACCCGTTCCGACCTTTATTCCGTCGGGGCGAGCATGTATTACGTACTGACGGGCCATTTCCCTTACAACGGCAAAAACACCATTGAAATCATTCAAAAACATATTAACGAGCCCGTGCCGGACCCTTCCAAACTCCGGCCGGATCTGCCGGGCTGGCTTTCTTTGGCCATACAAAAACTGATGGCCAAAAACCCCGATGACCGCTTTCAGACGGCCAAAGAAGTGTATACCTATTTCAACAAAATGCGCGCCGAAGAGCAGCTGCGCGTACGCACCCCCGGTCATGCCGACATCAGTTTGGGGATGGAAGCCCCGCTGCGTATCGTCAACAAAGAAGAACGCACCACCGATTCCATACGTAAAATGCGCGCCGAAGACGCCTACCGCGCTTTTTCCACGCGCCACAGCAAACCGGCGCCTGCGGAGACAAAGACGCAAATTCCCCAAATGGACATGCTAAAAGACGAACCGAATGAACCGGCCAAGGCGGCAGCCCCAAAAATACAGCCGACGGCACAGATGGACACGCTCAACTCCGGTGAACAGGGTCTGGCAAAGCCGGTCCTTGCAAAACCCGTTAAAGCTCCTTTGTTAAATCCTTTGCATGCCAAACAGCACCTGAAAACTGTCCTGCAATTATGCATTTTGTTACCGCTGTTTGTGTTATTTGCCGGGGTTTGCGCTTATATCTTTTTTTCCTTGGGCTCCGTTTGTTCGGCTTATATAAACGAGTCATCCGGGGTCATTTCCAATCTGCTGGCCCCGCTTTCCGCCGGGCATATGGAAGAAAACCTGTTCCTGTATGGGATACTTGCCCTGGCGGCATTGGCCGGCATATTTGCAGCTCCTTCTTTTAAAATTTATTCCAAAACCACCGTTTTGCTGCTGGCTTTGGTGGCCGTATCATACCTGGCGGGGGTGTTTACGCCGGAAGTGGGTTTTTTAAATACGGCTTATATTGGGACATACCTGTTTTCCCCGGAATACTATTTATGTTACCTGATACTGGCCCTGGCCTGGGCCATATCCATTTGCTGGAAAATAAGCCGCAGCTGGCCTGAAAAGTTTTTAGGCATATCTTTAATTATATTATCCTGTCTGTTGGCCTATTGCGCGGCCGATTTGACCATAGAACCGGATTTGATGCACAGCACTTTATCCAGGTTCCTGCTCATCGGCGCCGGCTTTTGCGCTTTGATATCGGTAGTCAGTCTGCTGACGAAAGAAGAACACACCCTGTTGTTGCCCGTGGCCTGCCTGCTCATAGCCGCCGTCGGTTTCTGGTGTTACAACGTATCCGGGTTGGCCTACCGCATGCAAACCACGTTTACCACGCTGACGGAAATTATCCCCATGCCGGAGCCGGACGCCGAACAAAAACAGAAACAAGAAGAGCAAAACCGTTTATTGGGCATACCGGCCACCCAGCTTTACAGCGCTTTTGCAAAAACCAAACTGGTCAATTACCTGCCGGAGGAAGAACGCTACGGATACCTGGAAGATGCCCTTTCCCGTCACGCAGGGCCTTTGCTGCCGGAAGAGTTCCGCCCGATGTTTATCGATTTTTTAAGCACGTATTATATGCACGGCCCCAGCAAAGTATCTTTGAAAATATGGAATTATGCGGTAAGTTATCCGCTGGATAATTTTAACCGCAACGCAAAGACCAATCACGCATATTCATTTTTAATGTTGGTGCTGCTGGCCATGATAGGCCTGGTCTGCTTAGACAGCATTCTGTTTAAAGAGGACTTATGAGCATCTTTGACATTGAATTTGCAGCCGTAACCGATATTGGCAAAATCCGTGAAAAAAATGAAGACAACGTGTTAATTTCCTCCGAGTTGGGGCTGGGAGTGGTAGCCGACGGCATGGGAGGGCACAGCGCCGGAGAAATAGCCAGCAGCATAGCCGTCTCCGTGCTGGCGGAAAGCATACGCAAAATCAATACCGGCCTTTTGGAAATCCCGGACACGTTTCTGCCTAAACTAACGCTTACCGAACGGAAACTGCTCATGGCGGCCAACCTGGCCAATGCGGTTATTTATTCCACGGCGCAATCTTCCGACGTTTACAAAATGATGGGCACCACGCTTACGGGTGTTTTGTTTGACCAGAACCTGGCCATTGCTGTCCATGTGGGGGACTCGCGCATTTATTTGTACCGGGACGGAAAAATCCTGCAAATCACCACGGATCATTCTCTGGCTATGGAGCATGTTCGGCGCGGGCTTTTATCCAAGGCGGACGCGGACAAAAGCAAAATACAAAACGTGCTGACCCGTGCGATGGGCATTAAGAAAAATATAGAATTTGATTTATTAAAATTTCCGGTCAAAGCCGGAGACGTGTTGGTGTTGTGTTCCGACGGCTTGTATAAGGGCTTAAATGAACAGCAAATAGCCGATATTTTGGCCCGCGACAAAGATATGCCCATCGTCAAGCTTTGCAAGCAGCTGGTGCGCACTTCCAACGACAAAGACGGACAGGACAATATTTCCGCCGTAGTCATCAAAATTTTACAGCCCAAAAAACCCACCTTTGGGCAGCGGGTGCGCAATTTATTTTCCAAATTTGCTTAAAAACATGGGGAAAAATATCGCTTTTCGCCTTATTTCCTCTCCGTTTTTTAGGGCGCGCCCCATGAGCCGCCTCTTCCTAGTACAAAATTCTTTTTTAGCAATCTTGCCAAACTATTGACAATTATCTTTTTTTATGCTAAATTAGCATTAAGCCCGCAGGAGTGCTAATTTATTGGCGCTGCGGAACGAATTATAAAATCTTATAAGGAGTGGGTGAATATGAGCGAAGTGAAAATCAAGCCGCTGGGCGACAGACTGATTGTCAAACCCATTGAGCGCGAAACCATGAAAGGCGGGATTATCATTCCCGACACCGCCAAAGAAAAACCCATGGAGGGGGAAGTGCTGGCCGCCGGTCCGGGTAAACTCGACGACAAAGGCAACCGCATGCCCATGGACGTCAAAAAAGGCGACAAAGTGCTGTACGGAAAATATTCCGGTACGGAAATCAAACTGGACGATGAAACCTATTTAATCATCCACCAGGATGAAATTCTGGGTATTTTAGGGTAATAACGAGGAGATGAATTTATATGGCAAAACAAATTATTTTCGGCGATGAATCCCGCGCCAAAATGAAAGCGGGCATTGAAAAAGTGGCCAATGCCGTCAAAGTAACCCTGGGCCCCAAGGGCCGCAGCGTGGTATTGGAGAAAAAATTCGGCTCTCCGCTGATTATTGACGACGGCGTGACCATCGCCAAAGACATTGAGCTGGAAGACAAATTTGAAAATATGGGCGCGCAGCTTATCCGCGAAGTGGCCGCCAAAACCAACGACGTAGCCGGCGACGGCACCACCACCGCCACCGTATTGGCCGACGCGCTCTTGCGCGAAGGCATTAAAAACATCACGGCCGGAGCCAACCCGACCTTGGTCAAAAAAGGCATCGAGCAGGCCGTGGAAACGGTAAAAGGCGAACTGGCCAAAATGCAAAAACCCGTCAAAACCAAAGAAGAAAAAGCGCAAATCGCCACCATTTCTTCCAATGACCGCGTCATCGGCGAACTGATTGCCGAAGCCATGGAAAAAGTGGGGCACGAAGGCGTCATCACCGTGGAAGAAGGCAAAAGTGCCGAAACCAAACTGGACGTGGTGGAAGGTATGCAGTTTGACCGCGGTTACATTTCCCCGTATTTCGTCACCGATCCGGAAAGAATGGAATGCGTGCTGGAAAACGCCTACATCATTATTACCGACAAGAAAATTTCTTCCATGAACGACCTGCTGCCGATTTTGGAAAAAATCGTGCAGAGCGGCCGCCCGTTTGTGATTATTGCCGAAGACGTGGACGGCGAAGCGCTGGCCACCCTGGTGGTTAATAAACTGCGCGGCACGCTCAAAGGCTGCGCGGTCAAAGCCCCGGGCTTTGGTGACAGACGCAAAGAAATGCTGCAGGACATCGCCACACTGACCGGCGGCGAAGTCATCAGCGAAGAACGCGGCATGAAACTGGACAAAGCCGAAATCACCATGCTCGGCCAGGCCGACCGCATTGTGGTGGACAAAGAAAACACCACCATCGTCAGCGGCAAAGGCGACAAAACGGCCATTGCCCAGCGCGCAGACCAAATCCGCAAACAGATTGAAAACTCCACCAGCGACTACGACAAAGAGAAACTCCAGGAACGCCTGGCCAAGCTCTCCGGCGGCGTAGCCGTCATCAGCGTGGGCGCGGCGACCGAAACCGAAATGAAGGCCAAAAAAGCCAAAGTGGAAGACGCCAAAAACGCCACCAAAGCCGGCGTGGAAGAAGGCCTCGTTCCCGGCGGCGGCGTAGCGCTGGCCCGCTGCCAGAAAGCCCTGGACGGAATTAAAGCCGACAATGAAGACATCAAAACCGGTATCTCCATTGTACGCAAAGCCTTAACCGCCCCACTGCGCCAAATCGCGGTCAACGCGGGTTTGGACGGTGCGGTCGTGGTGGACAAAGTGCTGTCCATGAAAGGCCAGTCCGACGGTTTTGACGCCGAAACCGGCCAGTACGGAGACCTGATTAAAGCCGGCGTGGTGGACCCGGCCAAAGTGGTCCGCACCGCGCTGGAGAACGCCGCTTCCATCGCCGCTACGGTCCTGCTGACCGAAGCGCTGGT
>CALUXH010000058.1 GCA_944324695.1 uncultured Elusimicrobiales bacterium
GCCAATAAACGCGCCGAAATGTGGGGGGAAATGCAGGCCTGGCTGCAGGCGGGCGGAGCCTTGCCTGCATCGGCGGAGCTCAAGGCGGATTTATGCGGCGTGCGCTATTCTTTTGACGCGGCGGGCCGCATGAAACTGGAAAGCAAAGAAGAATTAAAAGCCCGCACGGGCCGCAGCCCCGATTTGGCCGACGCGCTGGCTTTGACATTTGCCCTTCCCGTGCGCAAACGCGCGGGAGGAGGGGAATTTGCCCGCACGGAATATGAGGTATTATAAAAAACGCCGCATGAACGCGGCGTTAAAATGCTTGCGAAAGATTTTTTTGAAAAAATAAATTTTTCAATTTTTCAGAAGCAAAACAAATAAAATACTAACAAAAATATTGACAAAACTAACATTATTTGCTATAATATTTTGTCAGTAATTCTTCGGCAGTTTCTGCGTCTGACACAAAAATACTTACAGGCCCGCCATCAGCGCGGCCAGCGCTCCCACAAACACTACCGTAACCAACAAAGACAACCACAGCGCGGCCTTGCGGCTGCCGCCTTTAAACACTTTTCGCGTAATAATATAAAAACCCGGAAACCCCACCAGTGCCGCAAAAACCAAAATCAAAATAACTCCGCCCATAGTTCGTCCTCCTTGCAACCTCTTTTTTATATCCTAATAAATTTTTACTTTGCCGGACAGTCTGTACAAATTCACATACAGGTGGTTTATGAATAAAACCGATATACAAAACGCGGAATATTTCCGCACCCGCTACGAAGATATGAAGTCCCAGGCGGCCTCCTGGCAGAATGCCTGGAAAGAGTTGGCCAAATACATTGCGCCCACGCGCGGATTTTTTGAGGGAGACAGCCCGTCAGGCGGCCAAAAAATTGACCACCGTGCGCTGATAGACTCGGACCCGCTGCTGGCCGTGGAAGTGTTAAGCGCAGGCATGATGAGCGGCCTGACCAGCCCCGGCCGCAGCTGGTTTGAGCTGTCCCTGCCCGAGGGGGAATTGATGAAGCAAAGCGCGGTGCGCGCCTGGACGCATGAAGTGCGCCGGCGTATGGAAGAAGTGTTTGCGCGGTCCAATATATACAGCGTGCTGCACGGGTTTTACCAGGAAATTTCCGTTTTCGGCACGGCGGCCTTTTTGCTGGAAGAAGATTTTGACCGCGTGATTTCCTGCCGCCTTTTCACCGCTGGAGAATATGTGCTGGACTGCGATGAAAAAGGCCGCGTCAACGCTTTCGGGAGGGAGTTCTGGATGACGCCGGCGCAAATGGCCGAAAAATTCGGACGGGAAAATCTGCCGCTGCAAATTCGCCGCGCGGCGCAGGAAAACCGCGGCGGCTGGTTTAAAGTGCGCCATCTGATTTTGCCCA
The DNA here is from genome assembly GCA_944324695.1 of uncultured Elusimicrobiales bacterium. GTDB lineage: Bacteria > Elusimicrobiota > Elusimicrobia > Elusimicrobiales > Elusimicrobiaceae > Avelusimicrobium. The sequence goes on from CALUXH010000058.1 coordinate 1,380, forward strand.
ATCCGCAGTCCGACGAGCGCAAATTGGATTTTGCGCATATGCCCTATACGTCGGTATATATGACGCCACAGGGGGAGATTTTGCGCCGCGGAGGCTACCGCGAGTTCCCCGTCATCGCCGCGCGCTGGGAAGTGAAAAACTCGTCCGACATTTACGGCCGCGGTCCGGGCTGGAAGGCGCTTGGCGACGTGAAAATGCTGCAGAAAATGCAGAAAACCAAACTCGTCGCGCTGGACAAAAACACCAACCCGCCGATGCAGGTGTCGGCCAATGTGCAGGGGGAAGTAAACCTGCTGCCCGGCGGTCTGACGCGCTACAGCGGCAGCGGCGGCGACGCGGCCGTCAAACCCGCCTATCAGGTGCCGGTGGATTTAAGCGCGTTGGAGGCCAGCGTGGAACGCGTGAAGCAGACCATTAAAGGACAATTTTTCGCCGATGTGTTTTTAATGCTCAGCGCGCAGAATTTTACCCATATGACCGCTACGGAAGTGGCCGAACGCCACCAGGAAAAAATGCTGGTGCTGGGGCCGGTGCTGGAGCGGCTGAAAGACGAACTGCTGGACCCGTTGATAGAGCGTACTTTTGCCATGATGTACCGCCGCGGCGTGGTGCCGCTTCCGCCGTCGCAGATACAGGGGCGGGAGTTGAAAGTGCAGTATGTGTCCATGATTGCGCAGGCGCAAAAACAAAGCGGTATGGCGGCCTTGCAGCAGGCGGCGGCGTTTGCCGGCACGCTGGCGCAGGGCAACGGCGAAGTGTTGGACAAAGTGAATTTTGACGCCGCGCTGGAAGAAGGCCTGAATATGCTGGGCGTGCCGCCCAATTTGCTGCGCTCCGATGAAGAAGCCAGGCAGATACGCACCCTGCGCGCACAGCAGTTGGCGCAGGCCCAAAAAACAAACTGACGTTTAAATCCGCTCGGCGGGGATGCCTAAAATTACCGAGCACCCGCCCGCGGCGGCGGGGGAAACGCGCCGGACGTTTCCCCCGCGCGAATCAAGAGGAGCGTTTACATGAAAAAAGGAACAGCGGAAAAAAGAAACCGGGCCGACCTGGCCGCCGTGCTGAAACTGCCGCAGGGGCGGCGGGTGCTGTGGCGGATTTTGCAGGCGGCGCAGGTGGACGGACACGGCTTCGTGCCCGGGGACCCTTATGCCACGGCCTTTCACTGCGGGCAGAAAAGCCTGGGGCTTTTTCTGCAGGAGCAGATTGCGGCGGTTTCGCCGCTTTTGCTGGCGCAGATGCGGACGGAATACCTGTCTGAAGTAACTTCCCAGCAGAACGAAATCAACAAAGAAAGCGAGGAGATGCACAATGTCTGAACCCACGCAAAGCGCGCTGCAGGCGGCGCAAACCGATTTGCAAACACAGGCCGGGGAAACTGCCGGCCGGCCCAGCGGCGCGGCGCAAACCGCCGCCGATAGGCAAGAGGAAAAAACGGAAACGGCTTTGCCCGCCGACCCGTATGCGGACATCAAACTGCCGCAAAACTTCCGGGGACGGGAAGAAACCTTCGCTGCGTTTAAACGGCTGGCGGCGGAACTGAAACTGCCCGCCGAGGCGGTGCAAAAACTGGTGCAGTGGGAGGCTGAGGCGGCCGAAGAAGGCCGCAAAAGCCGCCTGGACGGACGCACACAGATTTTGCAGCGCTGGACGCAGCAGACGCGCGACATGTTCGGCCCGGCTTACGGGCGAGAAATCACGCGTGCGCTGGCCGCCGCGGAACGTTTTGGCGGGCCGGAACTGCGCGCCCTGCTGGACGCGACGGGCCTGGGCAGTCATCCGGCGGTGGTAAAGACGTTTTATGAAATAAGCAAACAAATCGGAGAAGACGAGTCCGTACCCGGCCGCGTGCGCGCGGCGGCGGACAAGACCTTTGCCGAGGCGTTGTACGGAAAAGCGCAGTAAGCGTTTTTCCCGTCCGAGAGGACCGATACACAGAGGAAATTTATGGCAATTATTGCAGATAAATATTACAACCTGCTGGACTACGCCAAACAATTTGACGAGTCCGGCCAGGAGCTGGCCATTGCCGAGGTGCTCAGTAAATCCAATGACATCATCGGCGATGCTATGGCGGTGGAAAGCAATTTGGACAGCGGCCACGAATACGCCGTGCGCACGGGCATTCCCGAGGGAACCTGGCGCAGGGCTTACCAGGGCATAGAGCCCGCCAAAGCCACGACCAAAGTGGTGGTGGAAAGCTACGGCACGCTGTCCGCCTACAGCGTGGTGGATAAACTCATTGCCGAAAAAGGCGGCAATCTGCAGGCCGTGCGCACGGGACAAAGCAAGGCCATTATTGCGGGTATGTCCAACACCATGGCGCGCAATTTGATTTACGGCAACGCCGGAGAAACGCCGGAGCGTTTCACGGGGCTGGCAGCGCGCTACAACACGCTGACCGAAGCCGAAAGTGCCCGAAACGTCATCGACGCGGGCGGCGAAACCGACGGGCAGAACTCCTCCATTTACCTGGTGGTGTGGGACACGGACAAAGTGTTTACGTTCTTTCCCAAAGGCTCCAAAGCCGGCATACAGCGCGTGGACCACGGCTTGGTCAATCATACCGACGCCGACGGCAACGAATATCCGGCTTACAAGGAATATTTTGAATGGAAGCTGGGGCTGGCCGTGCAGGACTGGCGCTATACGGGGCGCATCTGCAACATTGACGTCAAAAACGTGCCCGCGGGCCTGATTGACCATATGTGCGAACTGGAAGAGCGCATACAAAGCCTGAACCTGGGTAAACCGTTCTGGTATATGAACCGCACGGTTAAAGCCGCGCTGCGCAAACTGACCAGCAACAAGCAAAACGTGCAGTATACGCCAGATCAGGTTACCTCGCGCCCGCTGATGACGTTTAACGAAATCCCCGTGCATATCTGCGACGCCATCACCGACACCGAAGACGTGGTGTCCTGACGGTACCGTGCGGGCGCACGCCGCGCCGGGCCGGTTGTCCGGCCCGGCACACAAGAGGGCGGCTTTACCGCCTAAGCGTGCGCCCCAGGGAGCGGCCCGGGGCCCGGTTTATTCGGGTCCTGTGGGGGAAATTTCCCCAGAAAACAAGGAGAAAATATGCTTATTGATTCTACGTTAATGCTTTCGGACAAGCAGGCCGTTACGGCTTCCGCCGCGTCTGAAAACATCATTGACCAGACGGCGGCGGGAGACGCGCACCGTCACGCCGTTGTAGTGGCCCGTGTCGACGAAGATTTTGCCGGTCTGACCAGTTTAAAAATCAGCCTGCAGACGGCGGACGATGAGGCGTTTGCTTCGCCGAAAGAATTGGCGGCGGCCACGTTTGCGTTGGCGGATTTAAAGGCGGGCAAAGCTCTGTTGAACACGGTCCTGCCTGCTGGCGCTCTGCGCTACATTCGCGGCTATTATACCGCCAGCGGGACGGGGACGGCGGGCAAAATCTCGCTGTTTATTACGGACGAACCCGGCCAGTAAGCCGGCGGGAGACGAAAAGGAAGCCCCTATCTGCTTCATGACCGATGACGCCGGTCGCTAAACCGGCAAAAGGAACGGGGCGCGCTCTGCCCGCGCCCCGCATTGATGTATTCCTGGCAAAGCGGCCAGGCTAAACGCGGCAGAATCCCTCTCTGCCCCTGTCCTGCGCTTCTGGTTTTAGCGGCATTTTAGGGAATGAGACGGCGGGTTTTCCTTTTATTTACGCTATTTTAGGAATGCTTGTATACAAAATAAATAAAAAACCCCGCTAAAGGGCAAAAATGGCGAAAAATGCCTGAAATCAGCCTAAAAATGTTTAAAAATCTGGTAAAAATTAAAAATTTCACCAATATTCTGGAAATATACTGGTAACAAGGAAGAGTATGGGATGTGTTTAGATCTTAAATAAATTATTATTTTTTAGTTTAAAATTATATTTAAATTTAAAAATACTTAAAATTTAAATATTTTTAAATTTAAGTATAAAATTAATATAAGTTAAAAAACAGCTAAATATGATAATTTTTATATTTATATAAAAATAATATTTATTTTAAAAATATTTAAAAAATAATAATTTTTAAAATTGTAATTAAATTTAATATAAACTTTAAAAAAATAAAATACTTAAATTTTAATAAAAATTAAAATAGGAGTTAAAAATGATATCAAAAATAGATATTTGTAATATGGCTTTGGCCCAGCTGGGACAAGAGCCTATATCCTCCTTAACACAAGATGATGAAAGGGCCCGCCGCTGTGATTTATTTTATGAACCGGTAAAAAAAGAAGTTCTGCGTACGCATAATTGGGCCTTTGCCAACACTTTTGCTTCCCTGGTCCTGCTGGCTGATGACGCCGCGCCGGACTGGCCGTATATGTATGCCTATCCGCAGGACTGCCTGTTCCTGCGCCGCGTGTTTGCCCAGGCACATCATTCTCATGGCGAAGGGGCGGCTTTTAAAGAGGCTTTTAACGCGGATTTGCACGCCCGCGTAATTTTCTGCGGTTTGCCTAAGGCGCAGGCCGAATATACGCGCGACATCACCGATGAGGCCCAGTTTGATCCGGCCTTTGTAAAGGCTTTCTCTCTGGCATTGGCCGCGGATTTGGCCGTTACGCTGACGGGGGACAATACCCTGGCCCAGCAGGTGCTGCAAAAATATACCCTGGCTTTGCAGGAAGCGCGCCGCAGCAATATGAGCGAACGCTTTGACGTACGCGCTGGTCGCAGTGCTTTTGTGGAGGCTCGCTGATATGCCCGTGCATGCTATACAGAGCAATTTTTCCGGCGGGGAAATCAGCCCGCATTTGTACAGCCGCGCGGCGGCGGAGGGCGGAAACGCTTTTCTGAAGACCGCCTGCAACTTTTTTGTGCACCCGCAGGGCGGTGCATCCAACCGCCCGGGCACAGCCTTTGTGCGAGAGGCCAAATACGCCGCCAAAGACTGCCGCCTGATTCCGTTTGTGCTCAGTGAGGAAGAAGCGTATGTGCTGGAAGTAGGGCATGAATACATACGCGTGCACGCTCAGGCGGGGACATTGCTGGACGCGGACGGAGACCCCTATGAGCTGGCTTCGCCTTACGGAGAAACGGACTTACCCTCTTTAAGTTACGTGCAGTATGACCAAACGCTTTTTTTGGTCCATCCGGATTATTATCCCAAAAAGCTCTCCCGCACGGGCGACGGCTATTTCAGCTTGCAGGATATGACCATTAAAGACGGGCCGTTTATGGTGCCCAACACCGATGAGAGCCAAAAGGTGCGTCTGGTGTCCGAAAGCGGCACCGTCGTATCCGAGGGCGTCAAAGCCGTGCTGTCTTTTCTGCCCGTGAGTTATCCCAATTATTTTATCCAGGCGTTTTGGATGGGAGAGCGGTTTTATGATCCCAGCGGTTATGGTTTTAACGTGGCCGAAGTGGTGCTGGCATTTAATAACCATTATGCCGCCACGGGATGCGTGGCCTATGATCAGGGGGGCGTGATACGCATAGAATCCCCGCAGGCCACGGGCGGCGATTATAATGGCGCCCAGCTGACTATCCATTACCGCGCGGGGCTTATTTCCCCGCCGGCACTGGTGGTCACGCAGAGCATGAGTGGCGGCTGTAACGCCGGAGAAATCATCAGCCAGGGGGAAACCAAATATTATCTGGAAGCCAATACGGATTTGTTCCGCCCCGGTCAGGCGGGGGCTTTGTTTGCCCTGCGCCACCGCGTGGAAAGCCCCTATGAAAGCGGCACGCTGGGCTATGAAGATACGTCCAAAGTCATTAAAACGGGCGGGGACTGGAGCTTTCGCACCACGGGCAGCTGGTACGGGGAAATTGTGTTGGAAGCGTCGGAGGATAACTCCACTTGGGAAAAAGTAAAGCATTTTACCAAAGCGCAGGATGAAGAGAATTTCAGCACGGTGGGCAGCTTGGAGTTGTCGGCCAAAATGCATTACCTGCGCCTGCGCTGTTTGGGTATTTCCGGCGAAATGGGCTATGTGTTGCAGGCCGAAGCCTTCAGCCAGGAGGGCATTGTCAAACTGCAAAGTTACGTCAGCGCAACCAAAATGCAGGTCAGCATAGAACGCCACGCCGGAGAAGAAAACGAATGGACCGACGACTGGTCCGAAGGTTCTTTCAGCCCCGAAGCGGGCTATCCGCGCTGCGTGTTTTTCTACCAAGACCGCCTGGGTTTTGCCGGCACCAAAAAAGAACCGCAGACCGTTTGGTTTTCCAAGACGGGCGAACATGAGGACTTCGGCTACCTGCGCACGCTGGAAGATTCCGACTCCATCAGCGTCAATCTCTCCGGCAAAAAATTAAACGCCATCAGCTCCGTGGCCGTCGGCTCGCGGCTGTTGTTGTTCACCGCCGGCAGCGAATGGAGTCTGGGCTGCAGCGGCGCGTTGACGCCCTATAACATAGAAATTCACCAGGAAGGCGAACGCGGCGCCAGCGGCGTGCCTCCTATTGTGGTGGGCAACCGCACCTTATATGTGCAGTCGCGCGGCAGCGTCCTGCGGGATTTCTTTTACCAGTACAGCAGCGCTTCTTATACGGGGCGGGATTTGACTTTGCGCGCGCGGCATTTGTTTTTTAACAAAGAAATCAAAGAAATGGCCTACCAGCAGGAGCCGGATAACTTAATCTGGTGCGTCATGAGCGACGGCGGACTTTTGTCTCTGACGTATTTGGCCGAAGAAGATTTATTCGCCTGGACGCGGCACGAAACGCAGGGCGAGTTTTTAAGCGTGTGCAGCATTCCTTCGCGCGGATACGATGAAACCTGGTTCTTGGTTCAGCGTGGGGAAAAACGTTTTGTGGAGCGGCTTCTGCCTCGTCTGCCCAGCAAAGAACCGGAAGACCAAATATTTTTGGACTGCAGCGTATCCAAAAAGAGTACGGCGCCTTTTACGCAAGTGGAGGGGTTGGCCCATTTAAACGGACGGACGGTCAGCGTGTTGGCCGACGGAAGCCCGCTGACGGGGTTGGCGGTAAGCGACGGAAAAATTACCCTGCCTTCGGCCGTATACGCCGCGCATGCGGGCCTGGCGTATGAAGCCGTTTTGCAAACCCTGCCGGCCGATTATGCGTTTGCCGACGGGACGGCGCAGGACCGCAAACGCCGTCCGGTGCAGGTCATGCTGAAAGTCATGGACAGCCGCGGCGGCAAAATTGGCGCCGGGGAAGGGAAACTGGACTTGCTGGTTAATGACCAGGCGCAGACATACGGTTCGCCCGCACCTTTGCAGACATGTGATTTTATCCGGCAGTTTTCGGCTTCGCACAATTATTTTCCTTCCGTTACGTTTGTACAAAGCGACCCGCTGCCCGTAACCCTGCTGGCCGTCATCACGCGTCTTAGTTAAAAAATGCGCCCGGTATATACCGGGCGCGAAAACGGAAAAAATACGTCTTACGGCCGGGCGGCCGGCGGGGCCGCCGGGGTTTGCGGCGGCAGCGGCGTTTAGCCTCTAAAACGGAAACTGCGCAATGTCTTTTCCGCCTGGTTGGGGTTTTCTTCCAGCCCTAACAACACGTAAAGCGTACTGTTTTCTTTGGCAAGCAGCAACATAAAAGGCAATTCCTCTCCGGGATGAGAGTCGGAGGAGAGCGTGCCCGTTATAATAGCCGCGGTGCCGCTCGGCCCTGCGTAGGAGGGGGCAACATTTTCTATGGATATTTCCCCGTTGAATTGCATTTCTTGCGCCTGCTGTGCCACTTGTCTGGCCGTTTCCAGCGCGCCGGCGGTATTGTTCATATTTGCCAGACGGAGCAACAGATAGGCGGTGAAGTCGTTGTCTTCTTCTTTCCGGAATATGTTCGTATCCATTCCCACCAGCAGGGAAGGCCCGTTGTCCGGCAGGTTAATCCAGTCGCTGAAAACGGTGCCGTCATAAAGCGTCAGCCCGAAGCCAAAACGAGGGTCCGTATATGCCTGTGCGCCGTATACCGGCTCGGTGCGTTCCTGGGCGGCTTCTATAATGGGAGTCAGGGGAACAATATATCTGTTTATCGTGCTGGCCGCAGCCCATACCATGCCTGCAATGAGCAGCAGGGTGGCCGCGCCCGCCAGAATAAGCGGCCAGAAATTGCGCTGTTTTTTAAACAGCATCCAAATCAGTTTAAAAATTAAAAAGAAAATACCGTACAGTACGGCTATGCCAAACAGTCCGATAATGATTAAAAAGATAATCATATATGCTCCTTAGATTTAGTTATGAACAGCGTCTTTTTTAATGATATTAGTTTGACGCCGCTTTGTAAAGCGCATTTGGATGGGCTGGCTTCGTGTTTGCGGGCGGAAGACCGTGAGGAAATGTGGGCGGCGTACCGCTTGGGCGCGCGGGACGGGCTGGAACTTTGCCGGCAGCGCAGCGTATTGGCGGTGGCTTTTATGTACCAGGGGGAAACGGCCGCGGCGGCGGGCGTAGAGGCGCAGAGTTTGCTGGGGCGGTGCGGCTGCGTGTGGAGTTGGACGGGGGAAGCGGTAAATTGTTGTCCCAAATCTTTTTGGCGCGCTTCCCGCGCCGCGCTGGATTATTTTTTAACGTTTTATCCGCTTTTATACGCCGCGTGCGACGTCCGTTATGGCGCGGCGCGGCGTTACCTGCGGCGTTTGGGCGCACGGGAAGCGGCAGAGGCGTTTTATTTGGCGGGGAAAGAAACCCGCTTCATACCGTATGTTTTTTCACGTCCGGACGGGGCGTAATTTTAGTGTAAAAGGAGAGAAATATGGGAGGAGCCATCGGAGGCGTATTGTTTACCGGAGGAACCATTTTATCTACGGCGGCCAGCCTGCTGGGCAAAGACGCGGCGGAAGAGGATTATTACCAGTCCATGGCCGCTACGGCCGAGGCGCAGGCACAACAGACGCAGGCCAACGCCGAGCGCAACGCACAGTATATTTTTGAAGACGCGGCTTATCAGAATAATGAACTTAGGCGCGATTATTCTTCGCTTTTGGGACAGCAAAAAACGGCCCTGGCCGCAGGAGGGCTGACATCCTCTTCGGCCACGGCGCAGATGATTTTAAAGAACAGCCGTTTAAACGCGCTGATGGACCAGGAAATGTTAAACGACAATCTGCAGCGCGCTGCCTATGAAAACAATACCACGGCCGCTTTGCAGGCCATGCAGCAGCGCACGCAGGCCCGGCAGTATCGCCGCGCCAACCGTCTGCGTCCCAGTCTGTGGTCGCAGATGGGCAATGTGCTGGGCGGACTGTTCCGTGGCAGCGGTTATTAAGGAGGACACATGAGAGTACCCGTTTACCAACCTTCCGTGGCGTACCGCCGTGCGTATGCCCAAAACGTACAACTGGCGCGGCCGCTGTTGGCCGCGTCCGGCAAAAAGGAATGGCGCGATTTGCAAAGCGCGGCCGGCGTGATGCAAGGCTTGTATGAACTGCCCGGATTTTTAAACCGCACCGCCGACGCGTATGAAGAAAGCAAAGACCGCTGGAAAGACGACTGGGGGGAACTGAAGACGCGTTTTAAAGAGGGCAACCGTTACGTCTATTTGGAAAAATACCCCGAACGCCGTCGCTTGGAAGACGGCCCCGCCTCCGCGGACAATGCCGCGGCAGACGGCATACAGGGACAGGGATTTTCTTCACTAAGGCGCAGTGAACAGCTGCGTTTTGCGCGGGAAAAAGTATTTGCTTCCGGAGGGGAGAATGAGCCAGAAAGCCCCGTAGAGCGCTTGGACGAATATTTTGCCCGTTCTGCGGCGCAAAGCGGAGGGACTGAGGACTTGCTGGCGCAGGATTATGTGGTATTGAGGCGTGAGATTGCCGCTTTGCAGAACAAGCGGGAGCAAAACCTGGCGAGGGAAAATTTGCAACGGGCGGAAAATGTCTTTGTGCAGACGGCGGCTATGGTGCGCACGCCGCGCGCGCTGGAAGAGTATATTAACAACAATGTATCCGCCGCGCAAAACGAAAGCCGCGCCGCCGGAGTGGATGAACAGCAAATCCGCTTGCGTGCGCAGGCGCTGCGGAGTCAGGCCGTGCGGCATAATGTGGAGGCTGCCTTGCAATCCGGAGAAACGGACCAGGCGGAGGCGATATATAAACATTTTGCGCCGAGTTTGGCAAAGGAGGAAAAAGAACTTTTGCCGAGAAAAATAACCGCGCGTAAGGCGGACCTGCTGGCGGAAAAACTCTGGCCGCAGGCGCGCACGCAATGCGGCGCAGCAGAAGACGCGCCCGATGAAGAAAAACTGCGGCGTTTTGCTCAGCAGACTGCAGGAGATAAAGGCGAAACTTTTGCGCGGGATTTGCAAGGGGCGTTAAAAGCCCGCCTGGCCGAAAGCCGCCGCAGTGATTTACGCCGCCGTGCGCAGGCGTACCGGAGTTTGTCCGCCTTAGACGTACAAAGCGATGTTACTCCGATTTTGCAGGAAGCTTGTTTTACCGCGGAAGAGTTTGAACGAAACCAGGAAATTTTGCGCCGGCGTCAGTCCGCGCCGGCTCAGGCGTCTTTGCCCGCGGCGTTTAACCGCTTGCAGGAGCATATTACGGACGGCACGCTGAAAGAGAGCGAGCTGGACGCGGCTTTTGACGCGGGAGAACTCTGCGCCGCGGATTACTGGCGATTGCGGGCGCGTACGGCCGCCGCAGAGGCTGACGGAGTTAGCTCGCAAGCCAAAGTTTTTTCCCAGGCGCTGGCGCATTTCTGCCGCCAAAACGGATTAAACGAACAGGAAAGCGCGCAGGTGCACTACGCCGTATTTACCGCTGGAGAAACCATAGAAGAACAACTGGCCGCGGCGCGGCGGGTCAAACAATTATTTCTTTTACAGGAGAGCAAACAATGACGCTATCTTATTCACAGGCAAAAAAGGTGTATCAGGGCGATGGGACCACGACGCGCTGGGAAATAGGTTTTCCGTTCCTGCAGGTGCAGGATTTGCAGATTATCCGCGTGGCGGCCGATGGTACGGAAACGGTTTTGGACGGAGATTTTACTGTTGATACGCAATTAAATGAAGTCTGCTACCCCATGAGCGGCAGCCAGACCCTTCCCTTGGCTCAAGGGGAAAAACTAATTCTCCGTCGTCGCACCCCGCTGACCCAGCAGATGGCGTTTGACGTGCAGCAAGCTTTAGATCCCTCGGTGTTGGAAGCGGGATATGACAAGGCCGCCATGATTGCGCAGGAACTGGCGGAGGAACTTTCCCGCACGGTGCGTTTCCCTCTTTCATCGGCCGGAGCGCAGACAGACGCGCAGGGCTATTTAAATACCTTGAGTCAAACACAGCAGGCCGCCGTGCAGGCCAACAGCAGCGCATTGCAGGCGTTGGCGCAGGCGCAACAGGCATTGACACAGCTGCAGACATTGGCGGCACAGGCCGCTTCATCTGCGCAGTTGGCCCAGGGGAAAGCGTCCGAAGCTTCCGCCAGTGCACAGGAAGCCTCAGATGATGCTTCTGCGGCCGCCGCCAGCGCGCAGACGGCTGCGCAACATGCGCAAAGTATTTCCGCCCATTTACAAAACACCGACAACCCGCACGCGGTGAGCAAAGCGCAGGTGGGGCTGGG
>CALUXH010000059.1 GCA_944324695.1 uncultured Elusimicrobiales bacterium
CTGCGGCCCGTGCGGGCTTTTAATTCTTCTTTGCTTTCCAGTTTCATGCGGCCCGCCGCGTCAAAAGAGTAACGCACGCCGCACAAATCCGCCTTCAGCTCCGCCGATGCAGGCAGGGCGCCGCCCGCCTGCAGCCAGGCCTGCATTTCCCCCCACATTTCGGCGCGTTTATTGGCGTACTGGCCCGCTTTTAAAGGAGCGGAGCCGAAGTTGATTTCCGTCACGCCAAAACCCAGCTGGCGCAGGCGGTCTATCACGCCCCCGCCGCAGCCGGCGTCTATAAACACCGCGTCGGGGCGAAACTGCTCTATTTCGCGCGCCGTCACGGCGGCCAGCGTCATATTGTCGGTTTTATGCAGTACGCGCGGCGCAAAAGCCTGCAGGCCCTGCCGCCGGAAAATCACGCTGCGGTCCGCACCGAACCGCGCCGGATCCACGCCGATGATTTTGGGCGCATAAGCGATTTCGCCCCCGCCGTAACGCCGCGCGCAGGCCTGCGCGGCCAATGACGAAGAAATCAGCACGTCCTCGGCGTCCGCCGTAAAATCGCACAAATACTCCTGCCGGAACAAACGCGCCGGCGTGCGGCGGCGGATTTCTTCCAGCTCCTGCGGGGCGATGACTCCGGTTTCGTCGGCCGGGAAAAGGCCGCACCACCAGTCCGCATTCCCTTGCGCGCAAGCCTTTTGGGCATATTGATACAACTCATAAAATTGGTTCTGCCCTTTCGGCGTGCCCGTAAACAACGCCCAGCCGCGGCGCGAAAGCAGCATCGGCCGTACGATCTCGTCAAATACGTCGGGTTTGATTTGGGCGTATTCGTCCAGAACCACGCCGTCGGCGTATGTACCTCGCAGGGCGTCGGGATTATCGGCCCCCAACAGCCAGATTTTGGCTCCGTTGGGCAAGCGCACGCACAGCTCCGTTTCAGACAGTTTTACATCCGGCAGCGGCGCGGAAAAACGCTTGATATAATCCCAGGCGATGAGTTTGGTTTGTTTTAAAAAAGGAGCGATGTAAAAATAACGCGGCGCGGGGCGCGTATTGGTCAGCGCGCTTTTGAGCAAATGATTGACGGCGCAAACGGTTTTGCCCATTTGGCGGTGCGTCACAAGTACGCAAAAGCGGCGGCTTTCCAAAGCGGCGTGAATGAGGTCCTGCGGATAGCGGGGTTTGTACGGGATAATAACGGCGGCGCTTTTTTTCATTCTTTCTCCCAGCGCACCACCAGCGGGCGCGGCGGCAGCTTGGTTTCGTCTTTGCCGTCGCTCCAGCCCAAAATGTTTTTGGCGGTAAACACCGCAAAAGACGAAGAATAATTGCCGCGCAGGCTGTTTTGTATGAGTATATCCCCCTGCAAATCCCGCGCTTTTTTGGCCGCTTCGGCAAAGTCCGCGTGTTTTTCTTCCCAGGCAAGCAGGGTGCTTTGCGTCACCCCCAAACTGCGCGCAAACGCCGCAAAGGTGGGCAGTTCGCTGGCGGTTTCCAGCAGAGTTATGGAACCGTCTTTTTTCTGCACTTCGGTTACCTTAAAAGGCGGCACGTCAAAAAACGCCAAAAGCCGCGCGCAAAATTCCGGCCGGTACTCGGGGCCGGCTTTTGCGCTGCGGCGCGTCTTGGCGGCCGTTTTGCGCGTTTTTACGCGTTTTGCGGCAGGCGCTGACGTATTTTCCGCAGGCATAACGCCGTCGACCCCTGCGGGAGATGTATTTTGTAAGGTCAAGAGGACTCCAAAGAGGCGCAAATGCCGCGCTTTGACGGCGCGCATTCGGCAAATAAAAATGATGGAAAATAAGGACAAAAAAATACAAACAGGAGATTGTTTGTATATATTTATTCTAGCAAATTTTAGGCATTTTGTCAAATTTTATGCCAAAAACGATGGATAAACAGCAAAACGGAAAAAATTTTTTGATTTAAAACAACAGCCCCCTGTCTTTTGCACGGACACGGGTGAAGCGGAAAAGAATATCTATCAGCGCGCGCCGTCGGCCCAGCGCCAGAAAGCGTCCTCAAAGTTGGCCGCGGAATTATAACGGTAGGCACGGCCGAGGGCGTTTTCCACCGGGTAAGGCTTATAAACAGGCTGTCCGTTGGCGCCGCGCACGGGGAAACCGCTGCGAGGATCGCGCACCTGCTCCCCCTGCGCAATCAGACGGGTAAACTGCTCAAACTGCATACGGTTGGAAGGGGACATGCCGCCGGAGGGGTTGAGCAGGAAGCGGACCATGGCATACGCCTGAAAATACCAGTCCTGCGTTTTCCCGCGGCCTTCCATAGAAGCCAGGGAGCCTTCCTGCATAAACTGGTCAAACGGCATAAAATACAAGGGCTCACCGCCGACGCGATGACCGGTGGCAAAGGAACGTGCCCCGCCGAACATATTGGTGGAAGAAAAATCGGGCAGTTGCGTTTCTTTGCTGCGCTGAAAGTTCAGCGTCTTGAAATCATGGGCCCACGGCCCGCCCTGACGGCCGTTATACGCCTGGTCTTCCATATACACGGCCAGGCCTTCGTCCAGCCATTCCGGCGTCATCAGGCGGCCGGTATGATGGCTGTCAAAATATTTTTGCGTAAAGATATGCACCAGTTCATGCGTGAATACTTCTTTGAGTTCCTGCTGCTTGCCCGGCTCGTCATAAACGACGATTTCCCCCCGCGTCGGATACGCCATCGCGCGCATCCAGGCTTTGGCGTTGGGTTCGTGTTTTAAATAGCTGTTGTGGTCCTGATACACGAATACACGCACTTTATCGGACATCATCCACGGGATATTGCGCCGCAGCGTGCTATAGGCCGATTCAAAAATCATACCCATATTGGAAGAGCCGATACCGCTGTCCCGTTTTTGGGTATAGATCGTGAAATGCGTGGTATTGGAGGTCTGCCACTCCACGCCGGGACGGTAATCATTGGGGTCAAAAGGGCCCTTGGCCTGCACGGCGGGTGCGGCATAGGCCGCTTCGGAAGCGGCGGGCGGGATATAACGGCCCGAAGACATTTCCTCACGCGCCTGCTGCAGCATACGGGCGGCGTAATCCAATTCTTCCTGGGCGATGGCTTCGCGCGAAGCTTGCTCCATGTCCGCAGCCGTACCGGGAGCCGGCGCAGGCTGTGAAGCGGGCTCCGTCAGCGCGTCAGACGGAGCGGAGGCCGCCGTTACCGTGGAAACCGCCGTCTGCGTGGAAGCGGTCGTCGCGGGAGCGGTGCGCGGCGCGGAAACTGCCGTACGGCGTGCGCGGCGGCGACCAGCGGGAGAAACCGTCATAGATGACGGCGAAACAGAAGCCGCGGCCGCTTGCGTGGTCTCCGGCGCAGCAGCGGGAGCAGAAACAACCGGAGAAGAAGCCGCGCCAGCAACAGAAGAAGCGGGAAGCGAAGCAGAGGGGGCAGACACGGCCGTAGCGGAAGAAACCCTCACCCTGGAGGATGAACCAGTCCCCGCCACATCAGAGGCCTGTAAAGCCTGGCGAATCAGGTCTATGCCGGAAGCCGGGGCCTCTGCGGCTACAACAGGTTCATTTTGCGCATAAGACGCCGTTTGCGCCCAGGCAAACGGAACGACTGACACCAACAGGATGAATAAATAATATTTTTTCATCGTATCGGCGCTCCCGGGATTTACAACGTATCCAGTCCGCCCGTCACTTCATAAACCATCTGCCACATTTTCACGCCGGATTCGCTGGTTGCGGTGACATCCTTCCCAAAATACGCTTTTACCGTATAAGGGTTAGAGTCGTCATACGGGTTTGCTATGGTGCAAATATACTCCTCTTCAATATTATCCTTAGGACATGTAGAGATATCGGTAGCTTCCCCGGAACAGTACATATACGGCACCCCGTCATTGCCCAGGCCATTAAGATCACGCTGGAAAGCCGCGGCCGACTTTTTAGACCACAGGGTATTTACTTGCGCCATACAGGCCTGCACCAACATTTGGGCAGAAACGGTGCGCCGCATGCGATAGGCCGAAGTAGTACGCGAAAGCGTCGCACGCAAAAGCATGGTGGCTATACCAGCCAAAATCACTGTAATGAGTAATACCTGCATTAATGCAGCGCCCTTTTTATTGTTTTTCATATACACCCCTTAATAGCCCTGTTGCATGGAAAAAGTTTCTTCCACCACATCGTTGACAATCGGCCGGCTGTTTAATTCCGTAATAACGTTCACGGTCAGCAGGCTGTTCAAGCGGCTGAAAGCGTCAGCCGCAAATAACGGAGAAGAGTAACCGGATTCATTGACGTATTTCACATTATCCAGCACCAGCGTACCCAAAGACCCGCACTCGCCGGTAGTATAGAGGGTCGTACTTTCCTGCCGGTAAATCTTCCCCCCGCGCGTCGCTCCGGAAGGGACGATATTGGTTTTATCCCCTCCGCAAACGAAACAATACGTAATATATGCCGGCTGCCAATCGGTTGAATCTTCCCCCGTCATTACGCTGCTGATAAGCAGCTGTCCCTGCCGGTTGACATTCTGTGCCAGCTGCAACAAAACTACATTCTTCCCGGAAGAACAAGAAGTCAGATTTCCGGCCACATAGTCCACCCGTGAAGCCCCGGCCATATCCCGGCGCAGCGTACGCAGGAACATGGATAAGTTATTGCGCAACATAATTTTACTGCGCCCTACCCCGGATTCACGCGACGCGGCCCGGGTCAGGGAGGCCAGAGCTATCGCAATCAATCCCACAATCATAACCGCCAATAAAATTTCCGTCAGCGTAAAGCCGCGGCGGCTTTGCCGTCCCCGCGTGAAAAAGTTAATTTTTTTCATAAAGAATACCCGTTGCATCTGATATCAAATTGCACTTCATATAAGCTCTGCCCCGCCACATCCGTAAAACCGGTCACATTCCCGTTCTCGTCCAAAGTCATTTGCCGGTCTATGGGACGGGCCAGCGGCTGGCTCTCCAACACAAAGATTTCATAGTTAAAATGGGAATCACTGGCATCACAAATAGGCGGCAACAAACAGGATATATTATGCTTCCTCCCCGGAAGTAACGGGGTATTGTCTCCTCCGCACAGGCCGTTGCCCACGACGCTCTGCACTTCTGAGGCCAGCGATATATCGGACGGATAAATATAAGCCTGCAATTTTTGGGTCGCACGTTCCACGGCCAACGTCATTTCCTCCCGGATATCCGGCTGGGACGAACGGCGTGAAGTGGACAAAAGCACCGCAAACGTCCCCGTGGCCACCAGCGCCAAAAGCGTCAGCGCGATTAATCCTTCCAATATGGTTACGCCTTTTTTATTTTGTAAAAATTTTCTCATATATTCCCCTTAATCCAAGGTATCTTCCACTTCCATGGCATCCCCTATAGACATATAATAGTTCGTACCATATTTGCCGCCGGAGGCAGCGGTGCCCTGCGCGCTGGCATATACGGTGGAAGTGGTATTACTGTCCGGGATGAAACATTCCTCCACGGAAGAAGTCCCGCCATCGCATATATAAAACCTATAGGGCAATCCGTCAAAATCCTTCCAGTCCAAATACCCGCAGGCAAACAATTGGCTCACCTCGCTGTTCTCACGGGAAGAGGCGGGAATGCCGCTGGCCGCCACATCCTCGCAGGACAAAGAAGCGTAAGACAGGGCATCGTCCGCCGCAAAAGACCCCTCCGCTATATCCGAGCCTTTCGTGGCCTGGTAATACGAACGGCGTGCCTCGGCCAATTTCTTTAGAGCCGCCTTGGCATTGGAATTTTTAATATCATAGCGTACGGAACGAATGGCCGGCACGGCGAAACTCATTACCAACGCGATAATCAGCAGAACAAATAAGATTTCCATTAAGGTAAAGCCTTTTTTCATACATGTCCCTCTGGTTATGATAAAGTCTCCACCCCGCCGCCGCGGGCATAAAAACAATAGGTGTATTTTTTAAATTTAGCAGGCACTTTTGCCGAACCGAGAAATCCCACGCAGGCCACGGCCCCGCTTTTACACGGAGAAGAAGACTTGTTTTCACACACGTAATATTCAAAATACTCGCTGTTCCAACGGTTTCCTTCCAGGTATCCGCAAGCAATCAAATTGCCGGGGGCAGTATCATCGCTTGTCCCCGGATCCCAGGGACAGGAAGAAGACGACGTATTAGACATTTTAGCCGCGGAAAACTTTATGGCCGGATAATCCACTCTGGCCCGTTGGACGGCGGTGGCCAGCTGATCTAAATTGGCCTTGGCTTGCGCCCAGCGCGTTTCCGCCGCGCTGCTGCGGTAAGAAGCCGTAGCAAATATCGTCAGCATACCGATAATCGTAGCCGCCACCAGCAATTCCACCAAGGTAAAACCGCCGGTACATCTGAAAAATAAAAATTTTTTTACCATAACACGCCCCCTCCCTAGTAGTATGGAACGCAACGGGATGTTTGTCAATATGTTTTCCGAACTTTTAGGGATGATACGTCAGCACCCCGCTTTGATTAACCGCGGCGCAAGTATACTGAGTAATGGAATTAGACCCCAGCATACAGGCCACCCCGCTGCAGGTGCTGCTGCTGCCCCGGCAGGACACATTCCCCCCCACGCCGATTTTAAATGTATACCCCTGGTAGTGGCCCGACGAGTCCAGCGGCAGATCATTTAAATATTTGCGGCACTGTAAGAATTGCAGCACATTGGAGGAAGTCAGCTCCTCCGGGCAGTTGTCGGCCGTCCAATCGGCATTGGAGGAAATAGACCCATTGTAACGAACATCCGGATAGTCCAAGCTCACCATACGGGAAGCATTGCCTATATCCATTAATACGCCGGTAGCCGACATAAAGCGGTTGCGGTCCTGCGCTTTGCGGTAAGACGGCACGGCAAACATCGTGACCAAGACGGCAATCACCACCACAATCAGCACTTCCAAAAGCGTAAAACCTGAAACACCATTCCGTCTCATAATGCCTCCCTTAGCCGATTTGGGACAGTTTGAAAATCGGCAGGAAAATGGACGCCACGATAATACCGATCAACACGCCGATGCCGACCACCAAAATCGGGTCAATGACGGCGGAGAAACGGGCAATAAACTGATCCACGTTATCGGAATAGAATTTAGACAAGGTAGCAATAATGCCCGGCAGTTTACCGGACTCTTCACCCATAAGCATCATTTCCGTCATCAGCCCGGGGAATACGCCGGCCGCACGGAAAGAATCGGAAATAGACCGCCCGGCGGCCACGTCGGCTTTGGCCACGCGCAGGGCATGCTGGATAATGACGTTGGTGTCAAAAGACTCTTCCAACACGGCAATGGCGTTTAAAATCGTTACGCCGCTGCGGAGCAATGTGGCCAAAGTGGTCAACATGCGCGAATAATAGATATTGCGCAAAAAGTTGCCAAACAACGGGATAGAGAGCAAAAACGCATGCCAGCGTCTTTTCCCGTCCGCCGTTTTAATATAGAAGCGAAAGGCCAAAAACAGGGCGACCATGCCCACAATAATCAAAATGCCGTGATTGACAAAGAAGCTGGACACCGCCAGCACCATCACGGTAATCATCGGCAGTTCAATGTTAAAATCGGCAAAAATTTGAGCAAACGTCGGCACAATGCCCAAAATAAAGTAAATCAATACGCCCACGGAAGCCACAAACAAAATAGCCGGATAGGTAACGGCGGTAATGATTTTGCTTTTCATTCCTTCCTGCGTCTTGATATAAATGGCTATTTGCGCCAAAGTTTCGGCCAAGTTTCCGCCCACTTCACCGGCCTGTACCAGAGAGAGCCAGATATTGTTAAAGGTCTTGGGATGGCGCGACAATGCCGAATGCAAGGAATTACCGCCGGCAATGTCTTTGGCCACCTGGCGGAGCACTTCGCCCAGGCGCGGGTTGGAAGAGTATTCACTCAGCAATGAAATAGCGCGCACTAGCGGTACGCCGCCGGCAATCAGCGTCGACAGCTGCTCAGCAAAAAACGCCAGCACATGGCCCGGCACTTTGCCTCCGGTTTTCTTGCGCCCGGCCGTCTTGCCAAATAAAGTGGAACCGCTTCCTTCCCGCACCTCCAAGATAATAAAGCCTTTGTTCTGAAGCGCAAAAATAACGCGGTCGCGGCTCTCGGCGTTTATACTGCCCTTGAGCATTTTACCTGTTGAATCTTTTACGACATAACTATATTTCTGCATAAAACCCCTTTATTCATCTTCCGTTGTAATAGCCAAAATTTCATCCACCGTGGTCAGGCCTTTGACCACTTTGCGCCAGCCGTTCCCGCGCAGGTTCAGCACGCCGCTGCGGTTCATGGCTTCCCGCATCTGGATTAAATCCTGCGTCTTATAAATAATATTGCGCACTTCCTAATTAATGCGGTACACCTCATAAATGGCACGGCGGCCCAGGAACCCGGTTCCTACGCATTTGGGGCAGCCCACGGCTTTATAAAAAGTCCATGTACTGACGTCACGCGGTTTAAAATGGCCCTCATTCATAATCTTGGCAATCATGGCCGGATCCGGCTGGTAGGGCACCTTGCAATACGGGCACAAAATACGCACCAAACGCTGCGCCGCCACCAACGCCAAAGAACTGGAAAGCAGGAACGGTTCCATCCCCATGTCAATCAAACGGGGAATGGCGCCCAGAGCGTCGTTGGTATGCAGCGTTGACAACACCAAGTGACCGGTTAAAGCGGCTTTTAAACAGGCCTCCGCCGTTTCATTATCGCGCACCTCACCCACCAGAATAACATCCGGATCTTGACGCAAGAACGAACGCAGCCCCGCGGCAAAAGTCAATCCGATTTGCGGTTTTACCTGCACCTGGCTGATGCCGGCCAATTTGTATTCTACCGGGTCTTCCAGCGTCATAAAATTTAATTCCGGCGTGCGGATGGTAGTCAACACGGCGTTAAGCGTCGTAGATTTACCGGAACCCGTGGGACCCGTCAAAAAAATTAACCCGTGCGGCAGATTGGCCGCTTCCAAGAAGGCCTTCTTCTGTTCCGGCTCAAAACCCAGCTTATCTACATTCATTTCCCCCGTGCCGCGGTCCAAAATACGAAGCACGAGTTTCTCCCCGTATACGGCGGGACATACAGACACACGAACCTCAATGGTGCGGTTCTGGTATTTGATACTGAAACTGCCGTCCTGCGGCAAACGTTTTTCGGCAATATCCAGCTTGGATAAAATTTTAATACGGGAAATAATGGCCGCCACGGAATCTTTGTTAGGCGGAGTACGTTCATACAAAGAACCGTCTATGCGAAAACGCAAACTGACGCGTTCATCAAACATTTCCAAATGAATATCGGAAGTACGTTCGGAAATGGCCTGTTTTAAAATGGCGTTTACCAGCTTAATATATTGGGAAGAAGAACCGGAAGCTCGGTCCAAATCCAGGCTGCCGCCTTCTATCTGCACATCCTCATCAGATACTGTACTGGCAACGTTTTTCCCCTCTCCCGTTTCATTGACCACTTCGTCCAACAGGTTTTTATGCCCATAAAAAGAGTCTATTACGGCCAGAATCTGGCTTTTGCTGGCGATAAAAGGCTGCACTTCCTTGCCCGCCATCATGCGGATATTGTCGCTTAAAAATAAATTGGAAGGGTCATAAAAAGCAACGGCTAAAGTGTTGTCTTCAATAAAAAGAGGAACCACCAGATTTTCACGGGCGAATTTTTCCGGGATAATCTTCTGTAAGTTTTGCTCCCGTTCCGGGTTTAATATTCCGTTTTCCCGGGAAGCGTAAGGCATGGAAAAGTGTTTGGCCAATGCAGAAGTGACTTGTTCTTCTTTAGCAAACCCGAGCAGTACAATGGCTTCCGCCAGCGTCGTATTGTTTTGGCGGGCATACAGCTCGGCACGTTTGATATGCTCCGGAGTGACCGTGCCCATCTCCACTAAAATTTCACTTAACTCTTTCGCCATGGTTCCACCTTTGCTTTAGGACGCCAAAATATTCCCGCCTTTTTCTTTATTGCGCTTGCCCTCTTTTTTACAAAGAGGGCAAGCGTTATTAAACCAGCAATACGGTTTATTCCGCCAAGATAGTCGGCGTAATAAAGATTACCAGATCCGTCGTGCTCTTGGAAGTTTGACGGCTGGTGAACAGCCATCCCAAAATGGGGATATCACCCAAGAGAGGCACTTTGCGCGTCTGATCCGTTTCACGCGAAGTCAGCAACCCGCCGATAACCACCGTCTGCCCGTTCTTTACACGCACCAGCGTGGAAGCGGCGCGGGTAGTGGTATCCATCGTATTATCAAAACCGGAGCTGACCAAGTCTGAATAAGAAGGCTGGACATACAAAGTCACATATCCTTCCCGGTTGACCTGCGGGGTTACCTGCAGCGTTAAACCGACGCGCTTTCTTTCGGCGCCGGCCACCGTCAGGGTATTGTCCCCGCCGCCGGAAGTAGACTGGGTGTAACCCACCGTCGCATCCGTAGAAATGGTGATGGTAGCCGTCTTGTTGTTCAACGTGACCACTTTGGGTTTGCCCAAATATTTGGCTTCACCGCGGGTCAACAACGTGCGCAACACGATACGAAACGCCGAGAAGTCCAACACGCCGCCGGAGCTTTCGCTGTCATCGGAGCTGCTGCTACTGCCGCTGGAACTGCCGCCGCTGCCGGAGCTGTCTCCGTTCAAATCGCTGTTGCTGGGGAAAATCCAGTCCCAGCCGGATAATTTGGTCGTACCATCGGAAGCGTAACCGCGCATATACTCGGAGGTAATTTCGCGGCTGGGGCCTGTGAAAGACACCAAAGTTCCGTCGTCCCCGCCGTATTCAAAACCCACCGTTAAACCGCTGTTTTTGCTTACTTCCACGATTTGGGCTTCAATTAAAATCTGAGGCGGTTTGATATCCAGTTCAGCCAAAATATTTTCAATTTGAGGGAATACTTCCGCCACGTCGGTCACAATCAACTTGTTCGTACGCGGATCCACCGCTATACGACCCACGGGAGAAAGCATGCTGCGCACAATACCGATGATTTCCGCCGTACCGGAATAAGCATCCCCGCTGGAATTGCCGCCGCCCGTCCCAGTATCGGAGGAATAGGAACCGGTCACACCGGAACTGGAAACATCCGGCGGCATAATGCTGCTAAGTTCGCTGGAAGGAGAACCCACCGCCTGCAGGGAAATATAGCTGAGCGTATAAATTTTAGTAATGGTATCCGGCGCGTCATTAGAACGCTTGGTCACCACATAGCTCTCACTTTTGCCAATGCGCTGATAAGCCAACCCATGAACGCGAAGCAACGTATCCAACGCTTCCCGCACCGTTACTTTGGTCAATGAAGCCGTTACTTTTTTATTCGCGAATTCCTCGCTCATAATAAAGTTAATGCCGGCCTGGGTGGTAATACTGTTCAAAAAAGCGGTAATAGGCACGTTTGATACGCGAATGGACACTTTGCGGTCCAACGGCGAATCCACTTCCGCTTCTCTGTACAGCTCCGGCTCTCCGGTCAGCTGCACCGTTTCCTCAGCTGTAATCGTGGTGGCCTCTGCCACGGAGTTCTGCGCCCATGCGGGCACAGTCACAGCGCAAGCCAAGCACAAAGCCAGCCAAACTCCTAACCGATGTTTCATCTATCCTCCTGTGTGTAAACAACAAATACTGTTATGATTTTACTTCAATTCCACTGGTCTTGTAAACCTTTGTCCTTTATATACAAATACAACCGCGTCCGGACGTACTTCCACGATACGGGCTCCCAGCACGCTGTCCCCCACGGAATAAATTTTATTTCCGATGAAGGCCTCTTGCCCGATAATACCGTTCACGCGAATACGCCCGCGAATCAAACGAGAAGGATCGCGCAATAATTCCAACTCCCATTGCCGTTGGCGCTCCAGCTCTTCCAAACGTCTGCGTTCTTCATCGAGCTTACGCTGGCGCTCCGCTTCCAAAGCCCGCAAGCGCTCTTCTTCCCGGTGCCTTAAAAGCAAGGTGTCATCCGGAGAAAGGGTGGGATCTCTGTCCGTGGGAGGGTTATACTCTACCCGCGGCGTATTCTTTTGGGCCGCATTCTCCGATGGAGCCGCCGGCTGCTGAGGCTGGAGAGCGCTTGCCGCAGACACGGCGCCCGCCATATCCGGCTCTGGCGTCACTGCCCCGGCAGGAGATAATACCCCTTCTCCCTGCTCGGTGAATGCGCCCTGCACCTGCGGCTGAGCGTTTGGCAAAGAAGAAACAGTTCCCGGGGCTTCCACGGCCTCCACCGATACCACTTCCGTACCAACCTGTGCAGCCGCTTCCGTTACCGGAGGAACCGACTGCGCAAAAACCGTACCGGCCGCCAAAAGCACCCCCGTCAGGGTAAGCGGAGACCAGAATGCATGTTTCATTTCGCCCCTCCCGGCGTATCCTTAAACAAAGTGGGAGCTAATTTCTCTTTTGGGAAAATGGTATTAATACGCAGGGAAATATCATTTTGTCCCAAAGATTCCGTATTTTTTTCCAAAGAGAGTTCAGAAATACGCAAATACTCTTTTCTGCTTTCAAAGTCAGCCAAAAAACGGCCGAAATCATTGAAAGAAGCCTGCACCGTCACCGGAACGCTGGCCACCGTATAAGAGGAATTGGAAGTATCCTCCGTCTGTGTGGCGCTGACCTGATGCGTCAGATTCGCTTCGCGAAATACAACCACCAGCTGGCGCAGCAGCCAATCATTCTTAGCGGATACATCCGGAAAACGCGGCTCCAAATCCAGCAATTTCCGCTTATTCTCCAAATATTCCTGTTCACTGTCTTTCTGCGTTTCTACGGCGGCAATCTGGCCGCGCACTTGGGAAACCTGTTCCTGTATCTTTCCGTTTCCCCAGCGATATAACAATAAAATCCCGACAATCACAGCGGCCTGTTTGACAAAAAGCTTATAATTGCCTTCTTCCAGGACCAATTTAATATCATTAAGACCCTTCTGGACAGAAGCCAGAATTTTATTGGACTTCAAACTGTCCGGCATTTTGAACTTATTTGATATCTTTTCAGGCGCACTCATCTGGAGTTTCCTCCCTTGGCACAGGTAAAAGAAAAAGAGGTCTGCATACCGGTATTGGTATCCCGCCTGTTACGGCGTCCGGTCGTCGGTTGTTGGCCTTCTGAGGCCAAGTTCGTGTATTTGATTTCCGCCCTGTTGCCGCATAAAGCTTTTATAGCCGGCATTTCTATGATTTTGTCATAAAACTGCTTTCCCAAAGCCAAATCCCGCGCGGAATCTTTCGTTTTGATAAAACCTTCCAACGTAAAGGAACGCACGTCACCGCTTCCGGCGGGGAACTGCTCCGCATACGAAAGCTTGGAAATCCACATTTGTTCCGGGATGGCCGACACCAAATCCACCAGCAGAGGCGTAATTTCATTACGCTGAACCAATTTTTCTAAGTTTTGGTTTTGCGTCTTGATACGGCTGAGATTGTTTTGGATCTGGCTTGCCGTCAGTCCGTCAAAATCCGCAATCAGATTGGTGTTTTGCTTTTTGGTTCTCGCCAAATCAGACTTGGCCGCATAAAGCCCCCAATAAGCTTTAACAAATAACAACAGAACCAATACGGCCGCCACACCGACAATTTTCCAAAACATAACGCTGGCGTTATATTCATATTCGCTGAGACGGCCGCCCTTGATAAAATCCAAATCCGGGCTTTTGCTGTCGTAAAATTTAATGCTGGCGCCAATAGCCGCAATTTCCCCGGCGGCCTTCGTTTCTATTCCGTATACTTCCCGCAAATCCCATTTGCGTACCGGTTTTTTAGAATCAGCCTCCAAAAGCGGCATCCAACGGTCGCTGTCACAGCCCATAATGACCGCTTCTTCAAACGGGTCCTTTTCCAATTGCTTGGCGATAAATTCCGACGCATTCGTAATTTCAAAACGGCGGCGCTCCAACGGAGAGGAGCCGGAAACCTCCACTTCTCTTACCAACACGGGCGCACTGTGATTGGTAAAAATAAAGCTTGCCAAATCCGTACCAAAAAAAGAATAAATACGGCCGGAATCATCAACGGCTTCTTTATCACTGTCGCAAAAGGCTCGGCTTAAAGACAACGGCATAGGCTCTATCGCCACGGGGTCCAGCCCCACGCTGCGCAGGGCTTTTTCCAAACGCTCCACGATCGTTTTCGGAGTCAAAGAAAAAATGACCCCTAAATGTTTCTGCTTGGTGGCCGCCGTTTCAAATTCATATACATGATAGGCGCATAAGGCCTTGTCAAAAGGAAAATGAATATATTTGCGCGCCTCCAGAGGAATGGCCTCTTTCCAGCGTTTACGCTCAATCTGGGTGGGGATGACAAAATGACGCAACATGGAAAAAGAAGACGAAAGCGACACGACCACTTTATTCCCATTCCATTTCTTTTTAGAAGCCACTTTGGTCAAAGCATCCAGCCAATTGTTCTCCGTAAAAAACCCCTCATTGAGCTCCAATGCCTTTAACTTGCTTACGTCCACGTCGGAAATAGGCACACGCAACAACGACTCCAAGGCCACCCCGCCCTCTTTGCGGCTGGTTTGGGCAATATACATGCCATCCAAGCCGATATAAAGCCCCAGGGCGTCCGGATGCGCTTTAAAGTTTTTTCCAATTAAATTTTCAGCCAGAGCGTCTGACATTTTCATAGCTTTTCCCCTTCCCGAGGCTCAACCCCCATAACTTTCATAAGGCATATCATAAGGATTTGTCACCCCTTGTGCAGGCTGCTGCTGGGGCTGGGTATAACTCTGCGTATACGTCTGCGGGGCGGCCGGCGCAGCATAGGGGTTGCTCACGCCCTGCGCAGGCTGGGCATACGGATCGCTCACTCCTTGTGCAGGCTGGGCATAGGGGTTGCTTACCCCCTGTGCTCCATAGGCGGCATAGGGATCCGTCACCCCCGCTTGCTGCATGGCATAAGCATTCGCCGCTTCCGTGGAAGGAGCCGTGGCTGCAAACGGATCTACTATATCCGGCTCCGCCGCTGGCGCAGGGGCGGGCATTTCCTTCATAAAGCGTTCCGGTTTGTTCCACAAACGGGGCGTCTTATAATTTAAATCACTATCCCGGCCTTCAGTCTGCCCGTCGGAAGACGTCTCCGTCTCTTGAGGCAATGTGCAGGCCACATTAATCTGGCGGCGCACCGTACGCTTGCCGCCCATCACGTCCGTAGCCGTCAGGGCCAGCGTATAGGTGCCGCAAGCCAAGGCGGGGCCGATTACTCCTTTGCGTCCGTTCCACAAAATCTGGTGGTAAACCGGGGAATAACCTTCCAGCTGGCGCACCACGTAATAACCGCCATTGGCCGCATGCTGCACTACCTGGAATACCCAATTATCCAAGATTTCCGCCGTTTCAATGACAGAAAAGTCAACCACAAAGGCTTCCCCGGCGGCAGGGTCTATGGTATTGCTGACCGGCACGACAGCCATGCTTAACATGGGCTGTTTGCTGACGGAAGCGGCCTGGGGCATGGAAGCGGGCAGGTTCGACTCAAAATCAAAGACAATGGAAATACCGTCCAAATTGGCAAATTTAGCAGGAGGTTCCTGGTCAAAAAGGCCCATGTTGTAACTGAGCTTGCCGGAAGAAAGACCTTTATGCACCAAATAGGAATTAAGCGCCATAGCCTGACGGATACCGGCCAGCGTGATATTGTCCGTATAAGAACCCGGAGGCAAAATAATATATCCCGCTCCCTGGGTCAGCGCCATCAGCGTATACACTTCGTCCAATATAGGCAGCGCCTCCGTCCGGAATTTATATCCGTCAAACAAGACTTCGCTGTCAATATCAATGGCATCGGGCAAATCATTGCGGAAATAGATGCGTACGCCTTTGGCTCTTTTTAACTTGGCAATGGCCGCCTGTTTCATGCTTTCCAGTTTTTGGCTGGTATACAACTGGCGGGCTTTAATGGCGGACGGAGAGGTCAAATCCGCATAAGTGGAAGAAGACTCCGTCTCCGTCTTGGCGGGTGCGCTTGCCGGCGTTTCTGCAGCGGCAGGAACCGTTTGCCCGAGGGCCTCCTGTTCCAGAGCCGCCTGTTCCGCAAGCAACAATTCCGCTTCCTGGCTGGCGGTTAAAGGCATTTCGGAATCCGCTTCAAGAGCCGGTCTTTCCCCCGTTTCCCGATCAACGGCCAAGCGGTAAGCCGCAATACGGGCTTCTAAAGCGGCAATATCCCCATCCGGTTGGACAGACAAAACGGACAATACATCCGCCGATTCAGAAGCTGCTTGTTGTACAGGGGGCAAATTTCCATCCCGCTGCGCAGCGAAGACGGCGGCATCTTGTTCAGACATAGCGGAAGCGTCCTGGGCCGCAGCATACGGCAAACCGGCAGAGTCCACTTCCCCTACGATAGATTCCTCCTGATCGGATTCCAAAACTGCAGGCTGCGCCGCGGGCTGCAAACGGCGGGGCTGGCCTTCCTGAAAATTAACGTCCACTTCTACAGGCTCCTGTATCCCGCCCATACCGTTGTGAATGCGGTTGATATAATCGTTTGCTATATTCGCTTCGGCACGAGTCCCGTTTACCAGCACATCAATAAAATAGTCCATGGCGTCATAATGATTATTTTCATTATAAAGCTTTATGCCTTTTTCCAGCTGTTTGGCAGAAGACGTTTTGGCAAATAAAGCCGCCGGCCCTGTCAAAAACACAGCCAGCGACGCTACTAGAAGACTGACTTTGATTGAATTAAATATTCTCATAGATTTGTTCTAATCCCTTTGCAACCGCTTAAATTGGCACAACCCACGGATAATTATATCAATTTATCTTTTTTTGTAAAGCCTTCATACGCGCAGAAATACGCGCGTATGTCGCACTGTAACTATTCAAGCAAAAAAATACGCCTTCTGTAAAGAAAAATTTTATTTTCCGGCCGCCCCATCCAAACATTCCGCCCCGCCGGAAAAAATTTATTTGGTTTTCAAACGCTGCAAACGGGTTTGCGCCGTACGGTTGCCCGGATAATAAAACAAGGCATTTTGCAAATATTTTTGGGCAGACGCAATATCTTCGGCCTGAACCAACAATGTGGCCAGGGCCAGATTAGCCGACAAATTGTCCGGCTCTTTATCCAGCACTCCCTCTAATAATTCTTTGGATTTTATATCGTTCCCCGTCAAGGAAAAATACCTGGCCAGCAAAATTGGCCCGTTGGAATCGTCGGGATATTGTGCAACGTAATCCTCCAGCTGGCCGCGCAGCCGGCGCAGGCCGGCACGGGAAGTGCCGCGCAAATTCTGCACTTTATCATAATATCCCTGCAGCAGTTTGGCCTGTTGCAGAATTTCCGGCTCTTCTTCCCCTTCGCCGTAAAGTTTATCCAGGCTGCGCCGCAAAGACTTGTCCAGCGTATCTACGGACAAAGCGTCTTTGTAAACGGTTTTGGCATATTCCGTTTCGCCGCGTTTTAAATAAATGTCCCCGATATCATGCCACAACCCCGTGTCATAACGGAAAAGTTTCACTCCCTGCTCCAAAAGCGCCATCGTTTCCGTATCCGCATAAATAATGTCTTCTTTGGCCAAAGCGGCCAGCGTCTCATAAGCGCCCAAATTAAACGGGTCCAGCTTCAGCGCGGCCCGTAAATAACGCACGGCTTTGGCGTGGTCGTTTTTCCCCAATGCGGCCAAAGCGGCATGATAGTACACCTGGTCATAATATGATGCGGCGGAAATGGTTTTCTCGTAAACGCTCAAAGCGGCCTCATATTTTTCTTTCGCCAACAGGGAATTGCCCAAAATAAACCCCGCCTCCGTATTGGCCGGATACAGGCGCAGCGCCTCCGCCAGATCCCGCTGACCTTCCATAGAATGGCCTCGCGCCAGTTGCTTCTGCCCGCGGAAAGAAAAATACTGGCCGGCTAACACCGCCCCCTGCCACAAGACTACCAATGCGCATACCCCCAACAGAGCCAGGGCGACGGTTTTGGTTACGGGGTTGGCCCGTATTTCCACGCGGCTTTCCTCACGCCCCACACCGCTGACTTCCGCCCCGACCAACCACCAGAACATAAACGCCGGGACCACGGTGTGCAGGGAAATATTAAGCATATTGTCTGCCAGCATGGCCAATATGCCGCAAAACAAGGCCTGAAGGAGTTGTTTTTTATCCCCTTCTTTTTTACGTGCGGCAAAATCATGCACTTCCAAAAACAGCACCATAAACATAAACAGGAAAAGCCCCAACCCCACAATACCGCCCTGCGCCAGCTGGAAAAACAGCTCATTGTGCGGAGACTGAGTCATGGTTTTCAGCTCGCGCAAATTTGGATGATTGAGCAGGGTTTTAGGCTGGGTTTGCGCAAACGCGGCGGCAAAATTGCCCAAGCCCGCGCCCATGACGGGGCGTTCCAAGAAAATTTCTTTGGATACGTCCCACATATATAAACGCTGGTGCAGGGACGCAAAAATTTCTTCACGCGGCACATTGAGCGTAAATGATGAAGGCGTAATTTGCGCCGCCTCGGCCACACGCTGTTCCATAGCTGGGCGGGTACTTTCCATAAATGCCGGAAGGTAAGATACCGCCACCCCCAGCACCACCAGCCAGAATACGCGCGCCTTGCGTTTTAAAATCAGCGCACGCAAGGTGCCAAACATCCACATCATCAAAAGCCCTGCGGCGGCGGCGATCCAGCAGGAACGGCACAAGCTGGCCGACAAATAAAATAAAAACACCAAGACCAAAAAGCCGTATACGCAAATATCTTTACGGCTGGCCGCGCGCATGTAATATACCAACAGCGCCGGCAAAAGCATCACGACAAACGAAGATAAAAAGTTTGGATTTCCGAAGGTGGAAAAAGCACGGCTGGCAAATTGGTGCATATCAAAGGGCCACAGCACGTCCAGCCCGAAACTCTGAAATACGCCGTACATACACGCCAGCGCACAGGCCACAAAACTCAGCACCAGCACATTTTCCTGCGTCAGTTTGCTTAGCACCCGCATGGCCAACCATAAACCGACGCCCCACAAAACCAGGCCGTATATGTCAAAAACATTAGTAAAAAAGCCATCCCCGGACGAATTGGTTTTTAACAGCGGCAAAAGCAACCACAAAGCGCCCCAGACGATAAAAAGCAAAATATAATTGGTTTTATTCTCTATTACTCCGCTGAACACCACATTTTTGCTGATGACATACGCCCCCAGCGCCACCACCAGCAGCAAACTCCCGTAATCCAGCAAATTAAAAAACAGCGTCAGGCGCATATTTTGCGGCGCGGCCGACACGGCAGAAAGCCAGCTCACCGCACAGGCCAAAATAAAAATCATGAATGCCAAATCAAAAAACGTACGGGTGAAATTAATGTGGCCCGCACGCAAAAAGCGTACGGAAGAAGCGGCGTACATCGCCGCAAGCAGCAAATAAAGCAAAACGCTTTGTATGGTAAAAGGATTGGAGGTTAAATTTGTAAAAAACAACAACGGTACCATCAGAAAAGAGGCGGCCAGCAATGCACGCATTACTTTTACAAACATCCCCTCATTGGAAGACTTGGTAACGGGAAACATAAAGACTCCTGTACAAAAAACAAATTGGGAAATAAACGGAATTGTATATATTGTATTTTTTTTCGCCGGCGCGTCAAAACATTTTTCAAATTACCTCTTTGAAAGACGCCGACGCAAAAGACGCCGGCCCCGCGCTTTGAATAAATTTCCCGAACGAAAAACAGGGCGGGCCCCGTGAATGGCCCGCCCCTGAGGTTAAACTAATTGTCTTAGGAGTCTAAAACAAGAAGTTTAATTGCCTTTCGGCAAATCTGTTTCCGTATTTTCCGGCCCGCAGAGGGCGCCCGTTCCGCCCCGCGCCCGAAAGCGCGGGACAGACAGGATAGCATTTTAAGGTTTATTTGACAACCGCTTCTTTTTTCAGGAAGTCAAAGACTTTGCGCTCGTTAAGCGTGGCCAAAATGTGGTCTTTGCGCTCTTCAAAAAACGCGCGGATTTTCTTTTCGTCTTCCTTGGTTTTGGCGTTGGCGGTCAGGCTTTTGTCCAGCTCGGTCTGCCAGTCCGCTTCCGTGGCCTGCAGGTTTTCTTTTTTGGCGATGGCGTGGATAATGTAGCCGATGCGCAGGTCTTTTTCCACCGTGGGGCGGATGCGTTCCTCGAAACTCTTGCGCTGCTCTTCGGACAGCTGCTCGGGTTTGAGCTGCGTGACGTTGCGCACGAAGTTATTTAAAGAGTTGTCGGTATATTCCTCCACCAACGTTTGCGGCAGAGGGAAATTATTCATTTTGACCAGGTGGTCTTCAATCTGGCGCGTAAAATCACGCGCGGAATTTTCCTTAGCTTCGGCGTTGAGCCCTTCCTGCACGCGTTTTTTCAATTCGTCCAGGGTTTCAAAGCCCATGTCCTTGGCGAAAGAATCATCCAGATTCGGCACAATCTTGGTTTTGACGTCGTCTACCGTTACGTGGAAAGAAAGGGTGTCTTCCCCTTCTTTGGTTTCAAAATCTTTGCTTTCGCCTTTTTTCATGCCCAGCACGGCTTTGGCCAGCTCCGGCATGGTCTGCGGGGCGGCCATATCAATCAGTTCGCTTTCGGCGCTGAGCTTATAGTCGTCGGTGCCGTTGCGTTTGCCTTTGTACTGCACTACGGCATACACTTTGTCGTCAATCACGGCGCCTTCGGGCGCGCTTTCCAAGCGGGCGTTGGCCTGCAGGATGCGGTCCAGCTGGGCTTTGACTTCTTCTTCAGTGGCGGTTTCAGCCTTTTTAGTGACGGGAATGCCTTTGTAGTCTTTCACGTCAAATTCAGGGGCTACGTCCACAGCCAATTCAAAAGAGAAAGCCTTCCCGTCGTTAAAAGTGGAAAAATCGGCTTTGGTCAAAGACGGCACGGCTACGGGGTTTAATTTGCTCTGTTCCAGGGCGGCCGTGATAGCGCTTTTAATGGCCAGGTCCAGGGCGCGTTCTTTAATGTGCCCGGCAAAATTTTGTTTGACTAAATCCAGGGGTACTTTGCCGGCGCGGAAGCCCTGCATCTGCGCGCGGGACTGCACCTGTACGGCGGCGTTTTGGAAAGCCTTGGTGATGAGCTCGGGCGACGCCTCCACACTCAGGTTGACGCGGCAGCCTTCTTTGTTTAATTCTTTGGCTTTTACTTCACCCGCCGCGGCGGTTTTAAAAATGGACATGTTTCTTGCTCCTTAAATATAAATAAAATCTGGACGGAGAGGGACTTGAACCCTCAAGGGTTACCCCACACGCTCCTAAGGCGTGCGCGTCTGCCGATTCCGCCATCCGTCCTATTTTTGTGTTTAAAAAGTGGGCCATGTG
>CALUXH010000060.1 GCA_944324695.1 uncultured Elusimicrobiales bacterium
GGTATTTTGGCCGGTATCATGGTGCTGGTGTTTATGGGGTCTTTGCGCTCTACGTTTATCGCTTTCCTGGCTATGCCCATTTCCGTCATCGGGGCGTTCATCTTTATGAACATGAAAGGCTTTACCATTGACTCCATGACGCTGTTGGGGCTGACGGTAGCCGTGGGTATCGTGATTGACGACGCCATCGTGATGCTGGAAAACATTTACCGCCATATGGAAAAATACGACAAATCCCCCATGGTGGCGGCGCTGGACGGCTCGCGCGAAATCACCTCCACCGTGGTGGCTACGACGCTGTCCATTTTGGTCATTTTCCTGCCGCTGGCATACATGAGCGGCATTATCGGCCGCGTGGTCAGCAGTTACGGGCTGACGGTGGTGTTTGCCATTGCGTTGTCGGGGCTGGTGGCTTTAACGCTGACGCCTATGCTTTGCGCCAAAATGCTGAAAAAACAGACGCAACGCAACCGTTTAAACGAAATTGTGGACCATATTAATGAAAGCTTGGTAAACCTGTACCTGCCTATGCTGAAATGGTCCATACACCATCGCAAAACCATGGTGATTATTTCCGTGCTGTGCATTCTGTCCATGTTCCCCATGTTGGGCATTGTGGGCGGGGAATTTTTCCCGCAGGAAGACAGCGGGAAAATACAAATTAACGTGGAAGCTCCCGTGGGGACCAGTTATCAGGACACCCAGAAAATTTTGCAGCAAATAGAAACGGACGTGCGCCGTATGCCTTACGTTAAAGACGTGTTGGTTTCCGCTGGCGTGGGGGACAACAGTTTTTCCGACTCCCAGCCCAGCAATCGCGGTAACGTGCGCTTTGAGCTGGAAGACCGCGAGGTGCGCCACGGCATTACCACGACCAAGTATCTGGATTTGACCCGTGAAATGATGAAAAAATACGAAGGTCTGAAAACCAGCTCCTACATCGTTTCCGACGGTCCCGGCGGCCGCAAAGACGTGGAATTTTTAATTTCCGGGCCGGACATTGACAAGCTGACCGAATACGGCCACGCCATTTTGGCCAAGTTGGGCCAAGATCCGCGTTTTATTGACCTGGACCTGTCCGTGGACTTGTCCAAACCCGAATACCGCGTGATTATCAACCGCGAAAAGGCCCATGATATGGGCGTCAACGTGACCGACATTGCTTCTGCGCTGCGCACCATGGTCGGCGGCGAGGACGACGTAACCAAGTACAAAGAAGGCGATGAATTGTACGAAGTGCGCATCCGCGTGGGTGAGGAATACCGCGACAGCAAAGAAGCCGTCAGCGCGCTGATGGTGCCCGCCAGCGTTAACGGACAGGAAACCATTGTCCGCTTGGACAGCGTGGCCGATATTGAAGAAGGCCTGGGCCCCAACCAGATTGACCGCTTCAACCGCCAGCGCCAAATTACGGTGGAGGCCAACTTAAACGGCTTGGATACCCGCACCGCGTTGGGCATTATCCAGCAGGCGTATGACTCGCTAGAGGCTTCCAGCGAATACAGCGGCGGCACCAGCGGCAGCGCCAAAGAAATGGGCCGCATGTTCCAGTCGTTCATCATGGCTTTTGTCTTGGCGTTCCTGTTTAAATACATGATTTTGGCCGCCCAGTTTGAAAACTATTCGCATCCCGTGGCCATTATTGTCTCTCTGCCGCTGACTATACCGTTTGCCATCCTGTCGCTGTTGATTACGGGGCAGACGCTGAATATTTACAGCCTGCTCGGTCTGTTCATGTTAATCGGCGTAGTCAGTAAAAACGCCATTTTGCAGACCGATTATACCGACCAGCTGCGTGCCCGCGGTTACGGCCGTACCAACGCCATTTTGCAGGCCAACCGCGTGCGTTTGCGTCCTATTTTGATGACTACGCTGACGCTGGTGGTGGCCATGGTGCCTATGCTGATTTCCAACGGCGAGGGCGCCGAATCGCGCCGTAGCCTGGCCATCGTCATCGTGGGCGGGCAGGCGTTGTCCCTGCTTATTACGCTTTTGATGACGCCGGTGACGTATATTTTGATGGACGAATTCGGCGCCTGGCTGAACTGGAAGCTGCGCGGTATTCCCATACCGGAGGATAAAGACCGGGATGTTATCCTGCCGGAAGTGCCGCAGGATTAAGGCGCAGAAAGATTTTAAAGCCCGCTCCGGCGGGCTTTTTTATGTTTGTTTGGGTCCTTTGGGCCGGTGTTTTTGGGTCCTAGGGCCCTTGTTGTGAAAAATTTTTTGTGTGATACTATATGTATGAAAATATATAAAAAAATAATGGTTTCTATATTGGGGGTTTCCCTTTTTCTTTCTTCCCTGCCGCTTCCGGCCCAAACACTGCGTTATCCGTTTTCAAATTCGTCCAGACATACGGAGCAGCAGTCTAATAAATTGATGGAAGCCTTGATGGATGCGGCTTTCCGGCGCCGCCCAGATATGACGGTAAACCAACTGAGCCAACACTATTTCAAGACGGGATATGTGGATGGCGCCGCTTTGGCCGCCATTTTGTCAGACAGATCGTATATTCAGTCTTTATCTTTGCAAGAAGCGGAATGGCTGATACAAGCCTGTTCCATAGCAGAGGGGCGCCCCGGAGATGTGTGGGAGGAGCGACTGTTGGAAACAGTGTTCTCCATGCAAGAAAATTACGATGAAAACAGCGAGGATTTGTTTTTACAGGAATTTTATGCTTTGGCCGCCGTTTCGTTGGGGCATCATCCGCGTTTGTGGCGGAAAGTGGAAAGCTGGGCGTTTGGGCGTATAAGAAATACCGCCAACGGCGGAGCGGCAAATACGGGTTGGGCGGCGATCCTGTTGGCCAGGTTGGCTGTTGAAGCGGAGAACGACTTTTGGTCGGAGCAACGCCGGGCGCATTTTGAACGTCGCCTGGAAACGTTGATCCGGCAATTTGACTGGTTGCAATATAATAAAACGGATTATAAAATGCCGGGTATGAAAAATATTTCCGGGATAAGCAATCAGCAGGTGATGATTTCTTTATTTGCGCAGGTCAACAGTTTCTTTTCCCTGAAAGAGGATGACGGGTTTTTTGAGCAAATGGTCAGAACCGGGGCGCTGAAACCGCTGATCCGTCAGCTTATAACTGACGGCGGGGATACCGGCCGCATTTCCCGTAGCGGCGAAACATTTTATTTCTCTTTTCCCACGCCGGGTACGGACGGGAAAGGGAATTTTGCCAACACACTAAACGGGCGTCGTCATTTTGTACTTTTCATGCTGGTGCAGGCGTTGTTTTTGTCCTACAATACACGGACTCCTGAAGAAAGTTCCCTGATGATGCAACAGTTTATCCGTGATTTTTTGCAGACGGATAACAAAGGACAATTCCGCCATTATTTATTTGTCCCGATGCAAGGAATGGGCTGGGGAGCGCAATTGCATGATTATAACAGCTTGTACGGGTGGGAAAAAGAAGAAGCCGTCTTACAGAACGAACTGTATGCCAAATTGAAGGAAGGTTATCCGTGGGACCGTGTTTGCGCCGGCGTACAGGGAGCCTGTGAGGTCGCGGTGGAATGGTACGTTGCCGGCAAGATATTGGGCACGGTGTTTCGGGGCCTTGGCTGGGCCGGCAAAACAACCGGCAGACAGGTGCTCCGGGTGCTTCCGCCTAAACCTTTGTTATACGCCGGATTAGGCCAGCTGGCCGTTCAGCAAGGCAAGAGGACGGTGTTGCGTTGGAGCCGTCAAGCGGTCAGAAATATTTTGCGCGCTTGCGGCTGGAAAACAAAGGCCGCCTCCTGAGCCGCGTTTACGCGGAGTCCGCGTGGCGGTTTTATCTGAAGGGAGCGTTGTGGCGCGGGAATTGAACATAAAAAAACCGCCGAAAGGCGGGAAAAAGAAAAGGTGCGGGCGGGAATCGAACCCGCGAATATGAGTTTTGCAGACTCACGCCTTACCACTTGGCCACCGCACCGTAAATTGGATATTCATATTATAGCAAAAAATGCGATGTATTCGCAGAAGATGTTTTTCCCGACGGAAAAACCGGTGGGCCTATCATTTAAAATAGGCCTTGAAAAATATATAAATATCCTTTATACTCTGTATAAGGGAGCCGAATAGAGAACCTATTTTAGGGTTATGCCCCGTAAAAGGGCCATGTGCTCCCTCTTTTTGTGGTACTTTGATCGGTGACGCGGCTTGCTTTTAGGGGCAGGCCGCGTTTTTTACTCTTGGACAAATGCAGGTTGTCCCCCGTTTTTGCTATAATCATAATAACAAGTTCTTCCGATAATAGCCGTTAGGCGCGGTTTTCCGGAGCGCCGCTTTTACAAAGGCCGGTTTTTTTGTATAATATACAAGATGCCTTTAATTGTGCGGGCGTAGTTCAATGGTAGAACGTCAGCCTTCCAAGCTGGTCACGTGGGTTCGATTCCCATCGCCCGCTTTTTAGGCTCGGGTTTACCCGCAATCAAACGGTTTTTGGCGTTGCAAACGCCTGATGCTGGGGTAGCTCAGCTGGTAGAGCATCTCCATGGTAAGGAGAAGGTCGTGGGTTCGATTCCCATCCCCAGCTTTTTTTGACTTGACTAAACAGCAGCAGTACCGCAGTAAACTAAGAACAGGAGAACTAACAATGGCAAAGGAAAAATTTTCGCGTTCCAAGCCGCACGTAAACGTGGGGACTATAGGGCACGTGGACCATGGTAAGACGACGTTGACGACGGCCATCACGAAGGTATTGGCCAAAGAAGGGAAA
>CALUXH010000061.1 GCA_944324695.1 uncultured Elusimicrobiales bacterium
CGGCCATGGGGGCGGATTTGCCTATTGCGGAGCCGCATGCCAGCATGATTGTGGATATCGGCGGCGGCACGACGGAAGTGGCGGTCATTTCTTTGGGCGGCATGGTGGTGGCTAAATCCATTGACGTCGCCGGCGATGAGCTGACCGAATGCATCGTGCAGTATTTCCGCAAAAAATATAACTTAATTATCGGAGAAACCACTGCCGAGGAAGTGAAAATCAACCTGGGCTCGGTGTATCCGCTAAAAGAAGAGAAATCCATGGAAGTAAAGGGCCGGGACCAAACACAGGGCCTGCCCCGCACGCTTTCGGTGACGAGCGAAGAAATCCGTCAGGCTCTTATGGAGCCGGTGCGGCTGATTATAGACGTCATCAAAAGCACGCTGGAAGAAACGCCGCCTGAGCTGGCCGCCGACTTGGTGGACAGAGGGCTGGTGGTGGCCGGCGGAGGCAGTTTGCTGCGCGGTATTACGGATTTAATCCGCAAGGAAACTGACATCCCCGTGCACCGTGCGGCGGATCCCTTAAGCTGCGTGGCGCTGGGCACCGGCAAATTCCTGGAGCAGCTCAACGAAAAAGGTTCCCGTTTCTTC
This sequence comes from uncultured Elusimicrobiales bacterium, assembly GCA_944324695.1. Taxonomy (GTDB): domain Bacteria; phylum Elusimicrobiota; class Elusimicrobia; order Elusimicrobiales; family Elusimicrobiaceae; genus Avelusimicrobium. The sequence continues at coordinate 594 of CALUXH010000061.1, forward strand.
GGGCACCGCGGCAAATCGTCGTACTAATTTTTACGCCACCATAAGCGGACAGGGTTCTGAACGGAATGAGGAACTTTGTCCGCTTTTTTGTTTTCAGTCGCGCCCGACGGGTGCATGAAAAAACAGCGGGGATATATCCCCCGCGCAGGCCAAAGGGGCTTTGCTTTTTTTGGCCGTGAAGGACAGGGTCATGAAATCCCAAAGCAAACAGCACAAAAAAACTGCTTTCCACAGCCGCCGCGTCAGCATTTTGCCCGCGGTGTTCATTTTGCTTTCTCTACTCTTGATGGCGCTTCCGCTGGAAAGCCCCGTAGCGTCCGTCAAAGCGCTGCTTTCTTATATTTTTATCCCGCAAATCCGCGCCGCACACGCCGCCGTGGAATATGCAGAAGGCGTTTCGGGCACGGTGAAAGAATTGTTAAACACGCATCAGGAAAACATTTTGTTGCAGGAACAGCTGGGCCGGCTGCAGCTGGAAAACGCGCAGGCACGGGAAGTGTTTGAAGAAAATGTCCGATTGGCCTCGGCGCTGGATTTGCGCGTGCCGCAGATTTGGCGCGGCGTATGGGCCAAAACCGCTTACCGTGACCCGACCCAGTGGAACAGCGTAGTCATTGATAAAGGGCTCTTGGACGGCGTGCATGAGCGCGCGGCGGTCATCGCTTTAAAAGACGCCCAGCCCGTGTTGGCCGGTTTGGTGCTGGAAACCGACGATCACACGGCCAAAGTGCTTCTGCTGCGCGATGAAGATTTTTCCGCCGCCGTCTATGCAGTCCCTTCGGGCGAAGAAGGACTGCTGACGGGAGCCGGAGCGGCGCAGATGCGTATGCAATATTTGCCTTTTCTGTCGGATATACAAGAAGGAGAAAAGGTGTATACTTCTTCTTCCAGCAGTATTTTCCCGGCGGGGATTTTAGTGGGCGAAGTGGCGGAGGTGGAAGATGAAAGCGGTTTTCGCACTTCGCTGACCGCCCGTGTGGAGCCGGCCGCGGATGCTTCTTCCATTCGGGAGCTGTTTGTTTTAACGCCGCAGGCGGCGGAGGAGAAATAAATGGGCAATATCTTGAAACTGTTTTTGCTTTTTATTGCCGCTACGGTGTTACATTGGGGCTTTATGTCCGTTTTCGGAGGCGCGGGGGTAAGTCTGAACGTTATGTTGGTGTTCGCCTGCGCGGTGTGTGCCTGTTTGCCCCCGCAGTATGGATATCCGGCGGCTTTTGTGTGCGGCCTGTTTCTGGATTTTTTTGGCGTGAAGCTGTTTGGCAATAACGCTTTGGTTTTTACGTTGTGTGCGTGTATGATGTACGGGATGGAAAAACGGCTGGATTTTGATGCGCCCGTCCCGCAGATTATCAGCATTTTTGTGTTGGGGTTGTTTGCGGCGGTGTTTAATGTGATCCTGCTGCGCATGTTTGCGGGATTTTCGGCTTGGACGGGGTTCTGGCCGCTGTTTTCCGGCGTTGCCTTTAACGCTGCACTGGCGCCGTTTGTTTTTTGGGCGGTACGGCGCGTATTTAAGCGGGAGAGATAATGCGGTATGTCCGCCGGTAAGGTTACTTTTAACGGTCGTTTGCGCGTGTTGCTGGCGCTGGCGGGTATAGCCGGAGCCGTTATTGCGCTGCGCCTGGCGGATATACAGCTTTTGCGCCATGACCGTTATTTGCAGCTGGCGGAGCGCAACCGCACACAGGTACTGTATCAGACGGCCCCGCGCGGGCGCATTTTTACCGCGGACGGCAAGGCTGTGGCCTCCAATGCGCCGGTCTTTGATTTGTATTATTTATCCGCCGGCCCCAAAGGGGAAGACTATCTGCATCGTTTGGCGGGGGATTTCGCTTCGCATTTGGGCATGACGCGGGAGGCGGTGTTGGATAAATTGCAGCAGGGGGTTAAAAGCGGCAAAGCGGTGGCTTTGGCGGAAAACCTGTCCCCAAAAACCGCCATGGCTCTGAAAGAACTGCAGTTGTATTATCCCGGATTGTATTTAATTGAAGAAAACAAACGTATTTATCCGTACGGGATTTTCGCCAGCCATTTGATCGGCTATCTGGGCAGTATGGAAGGAGATGAGTGGAAAAACCGCGACTTGTCTTTGGATTACCGTCTGGACGCCAAAATCGGAAAAAACGGACTGGAAAAGAAATTTGAAAAAGAGTTAAAAGGGAGCGACGGCGGGGTGTTTTTGGAAGTGGATTACCGCGGCCGCGTGCGCAGCGTCATTGAGGACCGCCGCTGGCGGCCCGGCAGTGATATTTATTTGACGTTGAATTTTGACGTGCAGCGCGCGGCGGAGGAAGGGCTGAAAAATTCCATTACCGGCCGCGGGGCGGCCGTGGCGCTGGATCCGCGCACGGGGGCCGTATTGGCCCTGGCCACCGCCCCGGCGTTTGACCCGGGCATGTTTGTGCCGTATTCGGATGGCCCTCAGCCTTCTTCCAAGCGCATCAGCGAGTATAATTTGGCCACGCAAGGGGTATATCCTCCGGCTTCCACGTTTAAGGTCATTACCGCCATTGCGGCCATAGAGCAGGGCGGCTTTAACCCCGAAAAAGAAGTGTATTGCCCCGGGTACTACGATGCGGGGTCGCGCGTGTTTAAATGTTGGAGCGTGCATAAGCACGATAACTTTTTTGACGGAATGGCCGATTCCTGCGACGTATATTTCTACACGCTGGCGGCCCAGACCGGTTCCGCGGCCATAGAAAAAACACAGCGAATGTTCCAGTTCGGCCAGCCTACTGGCATTGATTTGCCCGGGGAAAAAGCCGGCAACTTATATGGTCCCACCAAGCGCGCGCGCAACCGTTCGTATTGGTTTATCGGGGATACGCTGAATTTGTCCATCGGGCAGGGGGAACTGCTGGTAACGCCGATTAAAATGGCGCAGTTCGCCGCCGCTTTGGCCAGCCGCGGGAAAATCTGGCGGCCGTATTACTTGGACCGGGTGGTCAGCAACCAGACCGGCAAAGTATTGCAGCAAGGCAAAAGCGAAGTGCTGGGGACTGTGGATATTAAGCCTTCCACCTGGGATTTAATTTACAAAGCTTTAAAACATACGGTGGATGACGGCACCGCCCGCCGCGTGAAAATATCCGGTCTGGACGTGTACGGCAAAACCGGTACGGCGCAAAACCCGCACGGGGACGACCACGGCTGGTTTATGGCTTTTGCCGGACGGCCCGGCGAAGAGCCCAGCCTGGCGGTGGCCGTATTTGTGGAATATGGCAAAGGCGGGGCCGGCGCGGCCGGCCCGATTGCCCGGGAGATGATAAAAGCCTATTTCGGCATAGAGGACAAACCCTCCCGGCGCGCCCGATCCTTGCGGCAGAGCGTTTTGGAAAACGCCGACCCCGCAGCCCTGGTGTCCGATATGCAAAAAATACAGGCGGCTTTGCAGCAACCTGACGGAGAACATATATGACCAAATATAAATCGCGTTTGCACAAAGGGATGATGGACTGGCTGCTTTTTGGAGCCATGGCCGGGTTGGCTTTCTTGGGCGCTTTGTGCATTATGTCGGCGGTGAATTCGGTCAGCCTGTCCAATGCCGTGGTGCGCACGCATTTAATAGCGTTGCCTTTGGGTTTTACGGCGTTTTTTGCGGCGTGGAGTTTTAATTACCAGATTTTTGATGAACAGTGGAAACCTCTTTACGGCGTAATTTTGGCGCTGCTTGTCGGGGTGCTGCTGTTCGGCACCTATCAGCGCGGCAGCAAGTCCTGGTTCGTGTTTCCGTTTTTCTCCATGCAGCCGGCGGAAATCTGCCGCGTGCTGACTATTTTGGCGGCCGCGGCTTTTCTGGACCGACAGGGCCATCACATACGCGATATGCGTACGCTGGTTTTGCTGGGGGCGTTGGTTTTGCCCGTATTCGGGCTGATTATGCTGCAGCCGGATTTTTCGTCCATCGTAATTACGTTTCCCGCCCTGCTGGTGCTGTTGTATTGTGCGGGCGTAAACGTGTTTTATCTGGCTTTGGTTTTTGCTTTTGCGGCTGTGGCGGGGTTTTTCACCGTGGCGTGGACGTATCTGTATTTGCATCCGGAACTGCTGGATTATAAACTGTTGGACGTTTTCTTTAAACTTTCCGACCATATTTTGTATATGGGCGGTTTTGTGCTGCTGGTGGCTGTGGCGGGGTACGCGGCGTGGTGGCTGTTTAAACAGCTGCGCATATTTTTGCCTTCGTTTTATTTTGTGCTGGCTACGCTGGTGGTGTTGGCGGGATTTTTCGCCGGCGTGTTTGTGGACCATCAAATGAAACCTTATCAGCGCAAACGCGTGGAAGCGTTTTTGGCGCCCCAGTCCGATCCGCAAGGCGCGTCTTACAATGTGCTTCAGGCGCAGATTGCCATGGGTTCGGGCGGAGTATTGGGCAAAGGGCTTTTTTCGGGTACGCAGTCGCGTTTGGGGTTCGTGCCGGAAAAACATACGGATTTTATTTTGGCTGTGGTGGGGGAGGAACTCGGCCTGTGGGGCACGCTGTTGGTGCTGGGGTTGTACCTGGTTATTTTATGGCGTATAGCGGTGGTGGCCTATACGGCCAGTGACCGATACGGCTATTTGGTGTGTAGCGGCATATTCGGCATGTTTTTGACGTATATGCTGATTAATTTCGGCATGCTGATTGGCCTGTTCCCCGTGGCGGGCATTCCGCTGCCGTTTATCTCTTACGGAGGCAGCAACCTGGTGTCGAGCATGCTGGCGCTGGGAGTCGTGCAGTCGGTTTATGCGCGGCGTATTACCTCGGGCTGAAGGTGCGGCTATGATAAACACCCCAAAAATTTATAAAATGCGTGTAGCGTTTACCGTGGCCGGAGTATGGGACCATAAACGCATTTTTGCGGCCTTGCGCGATATGATTTTGCGCAGCGGGCTGCCTTTTGAACCGGCCAAAGTGAATAAAAACTGGCCCCGCCTGGCTTACGGGCCCGCGCTGGGATACGGCCAGTACAGTTTGGGAGAATACGCCGATATTTATCTGTCTTCTCCCGTCAAAGAAGATGCGGCCCTGCAGGCCCTGAAAGCTGCCTGCCGCAGCGGCGTAACCGTTACGCGCGTTCAGCGCGTGCCGTATGCGCTGCCGTCGGTAAGCAACCTGGCCGAAGCGTACCGCTACGCTGTGGAAGGGGATTTTGCTTTTTACCGCCCCGCCCAGCCGGCGGAAGCGTTTTTTGAAGGGAAACATATTTACGTAACGGAATCCGCCCCTAACGGCATGACGGTGCGGCGGGATATAAAGCCGTTTGTGTTGTCTGTAGTGCAGCCGCGGCCGGAGAGGGTGGAGTTGCTTCTGCAGCGCTGCGCAGACAAAACCGCCAAGCCCGAACACGTCATTGCGGCATGGTTGGGCGTGCACGTGCCTGCGGAAGCGGAGTTTACGTTGGAACGTTTAAAATTTATCAGAGAAGCGCTGTACTGGCGCGACGCGGCCTCAGAGCTGCACGCCATATAGCCAAAGAGGATTTGTTATGAGTAAAAATATTGAAGAAGCGCCGAAAGTAGAGGTTATTGTCAACACCTCTTTTGAAGAAACGCGCATCGCCATTTTGGAAAACGGACGTATTAACGAACTGATGTGGGAACGGCGCGGGTCGCTCAACATTGTGGGCAATATTTACAAAGCTACGGTGGAGAACGTCCTGCCCGGCATTTCCAGCGCGTTTGCCAATATCGGCTATGAAAAAAACGCCTATTTGTATATTTCCGATATTTTGGGCGCCGACCGCAAAAACATTGATAAAGTGCTCAAAAAAGGACAGCAGATTATGGTGCAGGTGGTCAAAGACGCCATCGGCACCAAGGGTATGAAAGTAACCATGGACGTTACCCTGCCGGGCCGCTATCTGGTGCTCACGCCGCATCAGAGTTTTGTGGGCGTTTCCAAAAATATAGAAGACAGCGAAGCGCGCCACAAACTTAATGAAATCATGCAGGATTTGGCGGAGAAACATTTAAACGGCATGGGCTGTATTGTGCGCACGGAAGCCGAAGAGGCCACCAAAGACGAATTGGAGCGCGAAGTAAAATACCTCTACCGCCAGTGGCAGACCATTTTAAAGAAATTTGACACGTTGCCTTCCCCCGCTTTGCTGCATGAGGATATGGACGCGGTGCTGCAGGTGGCGCGCGACGTGCTGAGCGAAAACGCCGAAGTGTATTTGTTGGACAATAAAGACGATTATGAACGCGTGCTGGATTTTGTAAAGAAAAACTCGCCGGAACTGGCCGACCGCGTGAAACTGTACAAAGGCAAAACCCCGATTTTTGAGGCCTACGGCATTGAACCGGAAATAGACAACCTGCGCAAAATCAAACTGCCGCTTCCCAATGGGGGCAGTATTATCATCCAGGAAGCCGAAAGCCTGTGCGCCATTGACGTAAACACGGGCAAATTTACCGGCAACAAATCCCAGGAAGAAACCGTTACGCAGACCAATATTGAGGCCGCGCAGGAAATTGCGCATCAGCTGCGCTTGCGCAATATCGGCGGAATTATCGTAATTGATTTTATTGATATGCGCAAAGCCTCCAGCCGCCACCGTGTGGTGGAAGCGTTGGCCGACGCCGTGCGCGGGGACCGCGCCAAAATACGCATCCTGCCCATTACGCGCCTGGGGCTGGTGGAAATGACCCGCGAGCGCAAACGCGAAAGTACGGGCAGTTTTATCAGTGAGGAGTGCCCGCAGTGCCACGGCTCGGGCCGCGTGTTGTCGGCCGAGAGCATGCGCATTAAAATACAGCGCGAAATTTACGACCTGACCAGCGGCCGCCCGGGCGGCAACCTGCGCGTAGTGCTGCATCCGCTGCTGGCAGAAGCCATTAAGCAGAAGCAGTCGGATATTGAGGAGAATATTCATCGTTCGCTGAAAATCCAGTCCGATCCGCAGCTGGCGTGGGAAGACTACAAAATCGTACTGGAGTAATTTCCTGCCGCGTGCCCGCGGTTTTGCTTATGAAGAAAGCCTTATTTGCTTTGCTGGCCGCTTTGCTTTTGCCTGCTTCGCTGTTGCATGCGCAGGGCAAGACGGACGTATATATTTTGGGCCGGGACAAAGGATCCGTGGCCTCCCTGCAGGCTAACGGCGTTACTTTGGTGGATGCGCGCGCCACGGCCAAAAAACTGGGCGGCAGCGTGGAGCTGTATGCCGCGGCCAAACAAATCAAGGTGGCCTTCCCGGGCATGTACGCTATTTTAAGCGCCCCGCAGGCCGAAGCCGTCATTAATGCCCAAACGGTCAAACTTCCTGCGGAGATTATCGCTTCCGGCAGTAAAATTTTCGTGCCGGTGCAATTTTTTATGCTGCCGCAGGTGGGAAAGGCCCTGGACCGGAAGATTACGTTTGAGAACGGCGCGCTGGTGGTGGAGAAAAATTTCACGTTGGCATATGTGGACAAAGAGCAAAATGCCTCTTATGACAGACTGATCTTTTTTCAGAAGGGACCCGTTTCCTTTACAACCAAACAAGTTAATAAACATACCGTGGAGGCCCAATTTCCCGGTGCGGTGCTGAAGCGGGAGATGAGCGTGCGTTTAAAGGATGATTTTATCCGTTCTTTTACGCTGGCCCAACGCAATAAGGATGTGCTGCTGAAGGTTATTTTGGGGAAATCCGGCAAAAAATGGCGTTTGGAAAAAGAAAACGGGAATTTTGTTTTTTCCGTAGCGGAAAAAACTTTGCCCGCCGCAGTGCCGGATGATTCCGCCCCCGCCGCCCCGGCCAGCGACGAAGTCGAAGAGCTTGATTTAACTCCTTCCGTCACTCCGGAAGAAGAAGTCCGCCCTCTGCCCGTTATCAAGCCTGAGCCCCAGCCCGTGATGACCAGCGGTGCGCCCGTGATAAAAGAAAAACGGAAAATCCGCATTGTCATTGATCCCGGACACGGCGGCAAAGACCCCGGTGCCACGCGCCGCGGCAGCGCGCAGGAAAAAACGCTGAATTTAACCGTTTCCAAACATCTGTACAACTATCTCAAAAAACAGGGCTTTGACGTAAAGATGACGCGTAACAATGATACGTTCGTTACGCTGGCCGGCCGCAGTAAAATGGCCAATGATTTCCAGGCTGATTTGTTTGTGTCCGTGCATACCAACGCCGCCCGCCGCGCCGCCGCCAACGGTTTTGAGGTGTATTTCCGTTCCGATAAAGCCACCGACAAAGAAGCCGCCGAAGTGGCCGCCTTTGAAAACGAAGCCCTGCAGTATGAAGAGGCGCATTACAGCTTTGTGGATATGCTGTTGGAGTCTATGGCCAAAAACGAGTTTATGAACGAGAGCTCCAAGCTGGCCGGCCATATACGCAATTATGTGTATAAAGAGCCCGGCATTGGCATCGCCGTGCGCCAAAACAACGCCATACGCCAGGCCAATTTCTATGTGTTGCGCGGCGTGAAAGCTCCCGCCGTGCTGGTGGAAATGGGCTATATCAGCAGCGCCAAAGACCGCGCGCGGCTTAACAACAAAGCCGCCCAAAAACGCATGGGCGACGGCATAGGCAAAGGCATTGTGTCTTATCTAAAAGCCGAAGGGAAGATAAAATAAAAAATTTGTCAGATAAACGACGCCCCGCTTAAAAAGCGGGGCGGTTTGTTGTCAGATAATTTATTTATACAGGGAGGCCGTATATTCTTTTTTGGCCTCCTGCCGTCGCTGTTCCCATTCGTTTTGTGGATAAGTGTCATGACCGCATAGCCAATAAGGAGAGTTTGTCTGCGGATGCTCTTTATCCCAGGCAACAACTTTTTCCCCAATTTGCTTGAGCTGTTCATCGTCGGGGAAGTTTTTCGCTTCGCCGTAGGCAAGCATGGGGCGAGCGGTGTATTCCATCTGCATCACACCCGCGATTTCCTTTCTACTCGAGTCTTTGCACAGGGCAGCATCGGCGGCTAAGCGCAATGATGCCAGCATAGTCCAAAAGAGGGTGTCTTGTATGGGAGCTTTCTGCATGGACATGCGGGTAGCCAAGGCGTAAATATACAGGGGGCTGTATTCTGCAACATGTTGTTGGAGCCACGGGGTGATGTCCTGTTGGCGGCTTTTTATAATTAGACTTGTAATTTCTTCTGTATGGTCCTTCTCCGTATTTTGTAAAAGTTCTTTTAATTTGTGCAAATCCGCTGATTCTCCCGCGAATGAGTTTGAAGTGGGACGAAAAATTCGTATTCCTGCCAATACGATCAAACATATGCAAACTATACCAATAAAGACTTTTATCATAAAAGTTTGGTGCCTCCGAATATATGAATAATTTATTATAACATATGCCATCTGTGACATCTTGGCAAATTGCTACAATATAACCATGAAGTTTTATTTCTCCCTGTTTTTTATTTTCTTTAAAATCGGCCTGTTTACGCTGGGCGGCGGGTATGCCATGTTGCCGCTGATAGAGGCCGAAATTGTGGGCAAACTCCGCTGGATAGACAAAAAGGAATTTTTGGATTTAACCGCCCTGGCGCAATCCGCCCCCGGGATTTTGGCCGTGAATATGGCCATATTCGTGGGATACAAACTGCGTTCCTTGCCCGGGGCGCTGGCTTCCACATTGGGCGCGGTGCTGCCCTCTTTTCTGATTATCTTGCTGATTGCCGTGTTTCTGCGGGACTTCCGCCATAACCCCGCAGTGGAAAGTATTTTTATGGGTATACGCCCCGCCGTAGTGGCCCTGATTGCCGTGCCGGTGTTTACGTTGGCGCGCGCGGCCGGAGTAACATGGAAAACCGCCTGGGTGCCCGTGCTTTGCGCGTTGGCGGTATGGCTGGGCGGACTGTCCCCCATGTATATTGTATTGCTGGCCGGTGTGGGCGGCTGGTTGCTTTTCCGGGAGAAGGCAAAATGATTTATTGGCAGCTGTTTAAAACGTTTTTCAAAATCGGCTTGTTTAATTTTGGCGGCGGATACCCGATGATTTCCTTTATTCAAAATGAAGTGGTATTTAAACACGCCTGGCTGGGCACGGCCGAGTTTACCGATATTGTGGCCGTCAGTCAGATGACTCCGGGTCCTGTCGGCATTAATATGGCCACTTATACGGGCTATGCGGCTGCCCATGACGTTTGGGGGGCGGCGATTGCCACGACAGCCGTGTGCCTGCCGTCGTTTGTGGTGATGATTTTGCTGACGCGTTATTTTTTGCGTCATCAGGACAGTCCTTCTGTTAAAGCCGTGTTTAAAGGCCTGCGCCTGGCTATTGTGGGGCTGATTGCTTCCGCCGCGCTGGTGCTGGTAAATAAAGAAAATTTTACAGGCTGGCCCAGCGGACTGATTTTTGCCGTTTCTTTTCTGGCGGTATACCGCCTTAAATGTAACCCCATTCACTTGATTGTAGCGGCCGGCGCAGTCGGCTGGCTGTTGTATTAAAACCTCTCTTTTTGCACCTCCTTCTTCCCGGCGTTTTCCGTTCGGAACAACGCTTGATCCGTCACGGTTCCCGTTTTTTGGCGCCTGTCCATTTGGTTTCCGGGAAATGCCTGTATGGGGCCAAAGGACCTAAAAGTTAGGTAGGCCTAAAAAATTTTGTTAGCTTAACCTAACTTTTGTTATAATATTTGCATAAGGAGAAACATATGAATATGCATAAAACCGTAAAAATTCTTTCCGTATCTGCCGTTCTGATAGCCGGTCAATTGGCTTTTGCCTTCTCTGCGTCCGGCCGCAGCGAACAGGCCGCCGCCTTGGACAAAAGCCTCCGTGCCGCCTCCCATCGGGCTAAACAGGCGCAGGAATTAAATATTTCCACCGTGCGCACTACCTGGGAGCGCTGTGATATATATACTTCCCGTTCCCGCGGGAACGGCAAAAGGGTGCGCGTGTTGGATCCGCGCAGCTGTGAGACGGTGATTACCACCTGCGGAGCGGTAGTGTCCGACGAAAAAGTGTATACCTCTGCCGGGTGTTTTTATGCGGATAAAAAGGAAGACCAGCATCTGGCCGTAAAAGAGAGCCGCCTTTTTGAAGCGGACGGCAGCAGCTCTTTGTTGGGCAGGTTGCTCGGCAAAGTAAATGACCTGGTGGTATTTGCCAAATAAAGAGAATTTGCAGTCATGGGGTAAATCGGCGCGGTTTGCGCTAAAGCGCATGGGGACCCGCGCCTGCTGAATGAGAAAATGCGCCGCATCTGCCATAGATGCGGCGTTTTTGTCAATAAATGTCGGGGCTGTCTTTAAAAGGCCCGTAACGCCTGCCCTCCAGCGTCCGGCGGATAAAATGCGACAGGGTTTTTTCATACAGCGCGGGGCGGTTCATGCGCCGGATAATGTAATCCAGACGTATGCGCCGGTAATGCGGAGGCAAAGCCTGGAATTTTTCCCAAAAGGTTTTGTCTTTTTGCAGCGCCTGCAGCAGGACGGGCGGGATAACAAAAGAATCGGGGTTTAAATCCGGCAGTACGGCCCGGCCGGCAGGAGTCATCAGCCCGTATTTTAAAGCCAGGCGTGCGTGGTGTTTGTTGAGTTCGCTCCAGCCGCTGTTTGGTCGGCGCGGCGTCCAGCGCTGGCAGGAAAACACTTCATCGTATTTGCTCTTTTGTCCATCTATCCAGCCGAAACAAATGCCTTCCTGTACGGCGTCCGCATACGCCGTTGCGGGCAGGGTGGTGGCTTTGCGCGGGAAAAGGAGCCAAATTTCCTTTTTGCGTGCGTGGTTTTCTTCCAGCCAGCGGCGCCATTCGGCACGGTTTTTGGGGTAAAAAGTTTCGGTAACGGCAGGCATAACGCTATTATAGCAAAACGCGGCGGCGGGGGATTGATGGCAATGTGCGCGGAAGGCTGCTAAATTTAATAAAATATATATAAAGACTATTTAGAATAAAGAATTTATGCCTACCACCATGAAAGAAGATTATTATGAAATCCTGGGTATTACCCGTACGGCAAGCGAAACGGAAATTAAATCCGCCTTCCGCCGTCAGGCCATGAAGTATCACCCCGACCGCAACCCCGGGGACAAACAGGCCGAGGAACAATTTAAAAAAATCAATGAAGCTTTTTCCGTTCTGTCCGACCCGCAGAAAAAACAAATGTATGACCAGTACGGTCATGACGGCGTAAACGCCGGAGCGGGCGGGTTTAACGGCTTTAACGCTTCCGGTTTTGCCGATGTCAGTGATATTTTCGGCTCTGTATTCGGTGATATTTTCGGTGCGGGCTTCGGCGGTTCGGCCCGCGGCGGCAAACCCCGCGCCCAGCGAGGTGAAGATTTAAAAGTAGATGCGGAGCTGACTTTGGAGCAGGCCTACAGCGGCCTGGAAAAAGAAGTTTCTTACACGCGCGTGGACCGCTGTTCCGTTTGTGGAGGCACGGGCGCGGAAGAAGGCAGTTCCGTGAAAACCTGCCGCTCCTGCAACGGCAGCGGCAGCGTGGTATACCGTCAGGGATTTTTCAGCATGCGCCAGACGTGTCCCGACTGCGGCGGCAAAGGCACCGTGGTGGAACGGCCTTGCAAAAAATGCCGCGGCAGCGGCGTGGAACGCGTGCGCGAAAACATTACCGTTAAAATCCCTTCCGGCGTGCGTACCGGCGTAACTCTGCGCGTCAATAACGGCGGGGACATCGGTTCCAACGGCGGCGGCTACGGGGATTTGTACGTGGAAGTGCACGTCAAAGACCACAAAATTTTTAAGCGCGACGGGGATAATTTGCTTATTGACGCGCAAATTACCTATCCGCAGGCCGTGCTGGGGGGCAGCATCAAAGTACCTACCATTGAGGGTAAAGAGGTGGAAGTAACCATTCCCAAAGGCACGCAGTTTGGCGACGTGCTGAAAATGCAGGGCTGCGGTATGCCGCGCCTGGGCAAAAAAGGCTTTGGGGATTTGTTGGTAAACGTTAAAATAGAAGTGCTCAAAAAACCCACCGCCCGCCAAAAAGAACTGCTGGAAGAGCTGGCCAAAGAAACCGGCGGCAAAAAGAGTTTCTTTGAAAAGCTGTTTGATTAAGCGACCGTTCCGGCGGATATTTTGCAGGAAAGGACAGGTTTTTTAAGACCGGTCCTTTTTTGTTGTGCAGACGTTTTTAAAAGGCCTTGCATTGTTTTTTTTTTTTGATAAATTTTGCGTATGGGCAAAATTTATCAAAAAATGTATCTAAAAAATAACAACCGTTCTAAAGGCGTTTTAGACGGTTTTACGCTGATTGAACTTTTAGTGGTGGTTTTAATTATCGGCATACTGGCGGCCATAGCATTGCCGCAGTACGAAAAGGCCGTGGAGCGCAGCCGTATTATGGGCATAATGCCCAGCGTCCGTACGCTGAAAGAAGCATTGGAAAGGTATTATATGACCAACGGGGCTTATCCTGCCGACAGTCTGCAGGGCCTGGATGTAACGGTTGCAGGCTGCAGCAACGGCCCTTCCGGTCAATTGCTTTGCGGGAATTATTGTCTGGATTATAACGGCGGGATTTCAACATATCCGCAGGCATATATTATGGCCACCGTTACCAAGGATAAACTGACGGGCAACTGCAATGAAGTGAGTTCCAGCAATACAAATATTAAATGGTATTTGGACAATACTTCCATGCCGGGCCGGCGCACCTGCAGCAGTCCGGTAAAAGGGCTTTGCACCTCTTTAAAAGGCTTTACCGAATAGCTGGTCTATAAAATAAAAACAAAAAACCGCTCCGTCAGGAGCGGCCTTTTGTTTTTCAACACTTATTTCTTATACGCCATACAGCAGTTGCCCAGCATGCATTCTTTGCAGGAAGTTTTGCATTGCTGTTCATGGCGTACGGCGGAAAGGAGCTTTTTGGCAAAGTCCGTCAGCGTCGGGTCGCGCGCGCCCAGCACCAGCAGAATGTCCCCCGGCTGCGCGGCGGCGGCCATATCGGCCAGGATTTGCTCGCGGCAGGGGTTGAAGTCCGCATTGACTCCGTTGCGCTTAAGTCCTTCGTAAATATTCTTGCTGGTAACCCCTTCGGGTACGGTACCGCCCGGATAATATACTTCCGTCAGCCAAATGTGGTCGTCTTTGCCAATGCACAGGCTTAAATTTTCCACAAATTCAGGCGTCAGCATTTTAACTGACGCAAAAGCATGCGGTTGGTAAAAGGCCAATACGCGTTTGCCGCGCAAATGCGCCGCGTCTATGGTGGCGTGCAATTTGTGCGGGTTGTGGGCAAAGTCGTCTATGACTTCAATATTATTGTAGCTGCCTATAGAGGCAAAGCGTCGCGCAATGCCGGAAAATTTCTCCAACGCTTCGGAAGCGGTTTTTAAATCCACCCCGCATTCCAGGGCTGCGGCCACGGCGGCGGTGGCGTTGGCCACATTGTGCAGGCCGGGGATATTGAGGTGGAAATTCTGCCCGTTAATGACAAAATCCGAGCCAAATCCGTCTGCGCGTATGTCTTCGGGGTGAATATCCCCGTGATGCAGACCGAATGTTTTGGCCTGCGCGGCCACGGCTTTTAAATTGTCCTCTTCCACGTTTACAATGGCTTTTTGGCAGTTTTTGACAAATTGCGTAAAGAAGCCCTGCAAAACGCCAATTTCCTTGTGGTCTTTGCGCAGGTTTAGGCATAGGCCCAGATAGGGGCGGTATTTGACGATGGAGCCATCGCTCTCGTCGGCTTCTATAACCAGCAGGTCGGACGCGCCTTTATAGACGTTCCCGAATACGCCCTGTTCTTTTTGCAAAGACAGTATGGCCGCGCCCGTAATGACGGAGGGGCTTTTGCCCGCGTAGGTCAAAATCTCATACACCATGGCGGTAGTGGTGCTTTTGCCGCTGGTGCCCGATACGGCTATGGTGCGGTGTTCGGCCACGTGTTTGGCCAGCAGCTCGGAGCGGTGCATGACGGGGATGTCCAGCTCTTTGGCTTTTTGCAGTTCGGCGTTGTCTTCTTCAATGGCGGAAGATAAAATGACCAAATTGGTGTCTTTGTCCAGCCCGCTGCCGTCTTGTGGGAACAGCGCGATATTTAATTTCTTTAAATAGTCCCACAAAGCCAAATCCGTATAGCCTTTGCTGATCAGGCGGTCGGAACCGGTCACGGTGTCCCCGCCCATGGCGTGCAGCTGCGCCAGCGCGCTCATGCCCACGCCGCCAATGCCTATAAAATGAATTTTCATATAGTAGGGTCCTTTTTCTTGGAAGATTTCAAAGCAAACGCCGCATAATCCTGCATGGTATAGAATCCGGCCGGCTGGTTGACCAGCCAGGCCGCTATTTTCACGGCGGAAGCGGCGAACAAATCACGGTTTAGCGCTTCGTGCTTAAGGATAATTTTATCGTACGGTCCCGACAGCGTTAAAATATGCGTGCCGGGCACTTCGCCGAGGCGTTCATAGGAAATGTTTTCCTGAGGAAGTCCGATGATTTCGGCCAGGCGTTTGGCGGTGCCGGAGGGGGCGTCTTTTTTATGCGCATGGTGTATCTCATGCAGACTCATATCATAACCGGCGTACATTTGGGCGGCTTTTTTAAGCAGCTGCCCGAAAAAATATACGCTTAAACTTACGTTGGGCGCGTAAAAGAGCGGGATTTTGTGTTCTTCCTGCATTTGGAACAAAAAACGCTCCGGCAAATTGGTGGTCCCTATCAGGCACGCGGCTTTTTGTTCTTTGGCCAGGTCAAAGGCTTCCATGGCACCTTGGGGGGTGGAGAAGTCTATAATCACGTCGGCTTTTTCGGCGGTTTTATCGCCCGCTTCGCGCAGAGCGATCACCGTGAGCCCCAGCTGCGGGGAGGCTTTGATAATGCGGGCAACGGCTTGGCCCATTTTACCGTTTGCGCCGTTTATGATGACTTTTTTCACAGGTATTTCTCCAGTAAAAGCTGCACAATCTGGCGCGCATTCATGGCCGCGCCTTTTAAAAGATTGTCAAACGTAATAAAGTAATGAATAATGTTCGGCTCTTCCGCGTCCCTGCGCAAACGGCAGGCGTATGTGGTTTCCCGCCCGCTGGCCTGTTTGGGGGTAATAATTTCCTCGCTGTATTGCAGGTGGGGGAAAGCATTCCAAAGTTTTTTCACTTCCGCCAAATCAAAAGGTTCTTCCGCTTTAAGCGTAACGCCCAGGCTGTGGGCGTTTTCCACCGCCACGCGCACCGTATGCGGATAGACTTTGACGCGGGGCAAGCCTAAAATCTTGCGCGTTTCATAAATGCCTTTTAACTCTTCGGACGTATAACCGTTGTCCTGTATGGAGCCTATGAGCGGCACACAGTTGTTTTCATACAAAGACCCCGGCGTGTGAAAATCTTCCAGCAGTTTTTTACCGCCGCCGCTGATGGCCTGGTAGGAGCAGAAAAACACTTCCGTCAAATGATAGGCTTTCATCAGCGGGGCCATAGTCATGACCAGGCCCGTGGTGGTGCAGTTGGGGCTGGCAATCAGGCGCGTGTCTTTGGTAATGGTCTGCGGATTGATTTCCGGTATGACCAGCGGTACGGCCGGGTCTTGGCGGAAATAGGCCGACATATCCACCATGTAGCCGATGCGGTCTTTTAATTGTTCATACAGCCGCGCGCTGTCTGCATTGTCCGTACACAGTACGGCCGCGTCCAGTGCGGGGATTTCGTCGCTTCGGCCGAACAGTTTGGTTTCAAAAGGAATTGTGATTTTTTTAAATTCTTCCTGCAGCGTGCGGCCCACCAGGCCGTTTGCGCCGATAATGCCTACGGTTTTCATATACGCTCCTAAATCAGCAAGGATTGATCCGTTTGTTCCAAAATTTCATCCAGTTTGGTTTTGCTGGCGTCCGACACCGGGCCCAGCGGCAGACGCACCGTTTCCCCGCCTACTCCCAGCCGCGCAAGCAGATATTTGACGCAGGTGGGGTTGGTTTCCAAATAGCAGGCTTTTATCAGCGGGTAAGCCTTGGAGAAAATTTTAAACGCTTTTTGCGGGTCGCCTTTTTGCCAGGCTTTGTAAATTTTCACAAAAGCTGGAGCCAGCACATTGGCCGCCGCGCTGATAATGCCTGAGGAATTTATGGCCAGGTATTGCGGGAACAAATCGTCGTTGCCGCACAGGAAATCTATGCGTCCGGCAAATTCCACGGCGGTGTCGGTTACGCGGGCCATGTCATAGTCTGCTTCTTTGACGGCTTTGATTTGCGGCACGGCCTGCAATAAATCACGCATAACGCCGGCGGAGAGCTTCAGGCCCGTACGTCCCGGGATGTGGTACAGAATAATGGACGCGCCGAATTCGGCCGCGTGGAGGAAATGTTCAATCAGACCGGACGGATTGGGCTTGTTGTAATACGGCGTGACGATCAACACGCCGTCCGGATTGTGTTTCAAAGCCGCTTCGGTGTTTTGCATCATGGTGCGCGTGCAGTTAGTGCCCGTGCCGATGACGATTTTGACGCGTTTGTTAACCTGTTTGACGGCGGCGCAGAGCAGTTCGTCTTTTTCCGCTTCGTCCATGGCGGCCGTTTCGGCCGTGGTGCCCAGCAGGACAATGCCGTCTATCCCGGCGGCAATTTGTTTTTCCAGCAATGTTTCCAAGGCTTTAAAATCGGTTTTCCCGGCGGCCGTAAAAGGCGTGGCCAGCGCGGTGTATACTCCGTTAAACATGGGCCCTCCCGCGCCGCATTTGGCGGCGGTCTTTTCTTTCATTTATTCTAGCATTAATTGCTATAATAAAGTGAAATTTTACCAAGGGGTATGCATATGGCAGAAAACACGGACGATTTGAAAGAAATATTCGGCGCCGACGCTGAAAATCTTCCCCAGAAGGACTGGGAAAAGCGGCTGCAGCAAAATGAAAAAACGGTTCCTCCTCCGGCGCCGGTCCCTCCTCCGGCGGCCCCGCAAAACTCTCTTCCTCCTAAAGTGCCCAAAGGCCGGGGTGGTTTTTGGTTTTTTGTCTTGCTTTTGGCTTTTTGCGTGTCCGCCGTTTGCGGGGTGTATTTGACGGTTAAGCCCGGCATGAGCTGCCCTGAAGAAATTGTTACGGACAAAGCCGTCCTGTCTTTAAGTTCTTCTTCCAAAGACAACAGCGGAGAGGGCATTGCCTGGATTAAAATCCGCGGCGTCATTGCCGAGTCGGATAATCAAAGCCCGTGGACCGCGCCTTCGTCCGCTTCGTATATTTCCAAGTCCATCCGCGAAGCAGCCAAAGACAAAAACGTCAAAGCCATTGTGTTGGATAT
Organism: uncultured Elusimicrobiales bacterium; assembly: GCA_944324695.1. Taxonomy (GTDB): domain Bacteria; phylum Elusimicrobiota; class Elusimicrobia; order Elusimicrobiales; family Elusimicrobiaceae; genus Avelusimicrobium. The sequence goes on from CALUXH010000061.1 coordinate 18,696, forward strand.
TAATTCCCCGGGCGGGACGGTGGCTTCCGTACAGGATATTTATTCAGAGCTTTTAAACGCCAAAGAACAGGGCAAAAAAGTCGTGGCTTTGTTCCGCGACGTGGCCGCCAGCGGTGCGTTTTATGTGGCCATGGCCGCGGATAAAATCGTAGCCGAACCGGGCACGATTACCGGCTCGGTGGGCGTGATTATGCAGGCGGGCAATGTAGTCGGGCTGTTTGACAAGCTCGGCATACAGGTAACGCCCATTACTTCCGGAAAATACAAAGACATGGGGTCTGCCTACCGCCCGATGACCGAGGCTGAAAAAGCCCTCTTGCAGGATATGGTCAATGACACCTATTCCCAGTTTTTTGCCGTCGTTAAAGCCGGCCGGCCCAATGTTACCCCGGAAGATCTGACGGAATATACCGACGGCCGCGTGTTTACGGGCCAGCGCGCTTTCAATTTGGGTTTTATTGACAAGCTCGGCGGCGAAGAAACCGCCCGCCAGCTGGCCGGCGAACTGGCCGGGCTGAAAGATCCGAAAATCATCACGCGCAAAAAAGAAGGCCTGCGCGAGCTGATTTTCTCGTTTGGCTCCAGTATGGAAAGTAAAAATCTCTCCAAACAGCTGCAAAGCGTCAGCACGCCGCGCGTGTCCTATTTGTGGGTATATTAGGGAGCGGACGCATGAGAACGCTTTTAAACGCTTATTTTGCCTATGACCGGGAGCCCGCGCAAACCGTGCGCGGGCTGGTGGAAAACCGCCGTTTCGGCGCCGCCGCTGCCGGATACGCCGCCGCGGCTTTGTGTTGGGTGGTGTTTTTCTGGACGGGGGCGGAGTTGACGGCCTGGGGGCTGTTGTGGCGCTTTGCCTTTTTTTGGCTGTTGGAAATGACGCTGGGCTATTTGTGGGCGGCTTTGTCAGGGCTTTTTTTAAATTTCTTCTCCGGAGGCAACGGCCCTTCGGCGCTGTTTGTGGTTATGGGACTGTCCGGCTTTGTGCAGGGGCTTTTGCTGTGCTTTGCGCTGATTGCCGCGGCCGTTCCATGGCTTAAACCGCTGGCCGCATTGGCTTTGCTGGTGACGCTGCTTTTGCGCTTGGTTTTTGTGGTGATAAATGCGGCCCGGGCAACGCAAGTGGGCGCCGGTAAAGCATTTGGAGCTTTGTGTTTTGCGCTGGTGCCGGTGCTGGCCGGTGTTTTTCTGTGTGCGGGCGCGGCGGGGCTTTTTATCGCTTTTCTGTTCTGAAAGCGTCCGGCTGCAATAAAACACCTCTTTTCCGTGTTGAAATAACGTGCGGAAATACATGTTTGGCGCACCGGAATTTGTTATACTAATAAAATACTTACCGGTAGGTAGAGCTTTATGAAGAGCCACATGAAACAGAACCGCAAAGAGGACCGTGTAACGCATGAACAGCAAATGCGCGCGCGCATTAAAGACGCGGCTTTTAAGCTGATGGCGGAGCAGGGCATAGAAAATGTGTCTATGCGTCAGATTGCCGAAAAAGTGCGCGTCACCAAGCCTGTCCTGTATTATTATTTCAAAGATAAAGAAGATTTGTGCACGTCAATTATAGAAGATCATGTGAAGAATTTTGACGCGTTTTTGGAAACCACGCTTTCCAAAGAGCCCAAAATGGAAGATCTGTTGGCGCAGGTGTTTGAACGGCATTTGGATTTCTTTTTTGACGACCCGCGCAATTCCAAATTCATCGCCCGTACGATTTCGTATGCGCTGAGCAATAAAGCGAAAGGTTTTGTTAAAGACGGACGCGACCAGATGGACCGTATGCACGACGTGTTTGGCACGGCGGCGGCAAGAAGCAATTTCCCGAAAGAAGGCTTGGCGGATTTTGAAAGGCTGTCGCGTGCAGTGCTGCTGCAAATCATGCTCAGCTCGTATGTGCAGATGCACCTGCCGGAGGCCGCCGGGAAACAGGAACAGTTTTACGACAAGGCCTCCGTTAATCGGCTGGCCCGCATTATCGTATTGGGAATTAAAGAGTATTATAAGGGGAATAAGAAATAAATGAAAAGGGTGTTATTGCTTCTGTGTTTGTGTTGGTGCGGCGTGGCGGGTTTGTCCGCGGCGCCGGCCGCGACGGATCCGGCTTCGGACCTGTTTAAAGAACGGCCTGAGGTGGAAGGGGAAAAAATTACGATTCAGCAGGCCATAGACATGGCGCTCAAAGACAGTTATCAAATTATTAACGCCACAAAAACCATGCAAATCTATGAGCAGCAGGTAAAAGAAGCGGCGGCGTCATTTTATCCCACCATTAGTATTAACGGCAGTTACGGCCGCGCGCTGAAAAAAGGCCGCATAGCCATGAATGACCAGCTTATAGAAATGGGACAAAACAACACCTTCACCGCTTCTGCGGACTTGAATTACGTGCTTTGGTCCGGCGGGCAGATACGCAACAATTCCAAGCTGGCCAAAGTAAATGCCGAATCGGCTCTGTACCAGCTTAAAGAAGCGCAGAACCTGGTGGTGCAGCAGGTGGTTAAATTTTGCTATGACATTATTTATGCTTCCGCTTTAATCCGCGTACAGGAAGAATACCTGGACATTGCCAAACAACATTTGGCCGAAGCCCAGGCCCGTTACAAAGAGGGGCTGTCCAGCAACTTGGACGTTTTGAACCAGCAGGTGCAGGTGGATAATATTGAACCGCAGGTAATGCAGGCCAAGAAGAACTTTGAGCTGGGCAATTTGTATTTGCGCCAAATATTAAACCGCGACCCGGAAGACCCCATTTATTTGACCTGGACCAAAGAAGATTTGCGCGTCCCTCCCACGCCGCCGTTGGATGATTTGTATGCGCTGGCCGTGAAGTCCCGCCCGGAGTTGATCCGTTCCAAACTGGCCGTAGACGCGGCATATTACAATATTAAAATAGCCAAAGCCGGCCATATGCCGACGCTGTCTTTAAACGCCGATTACAGTTACAATGCTTACACCGAAAACGGTTTCCCGCGCCACAGCAACCAATATTACTGGGCCAGCAATGCCGGAGTGTCTTTGAGCATCCCGCTGTTTGAAGGGTTTAAAATCACTTCGCAGGTTACACGGCGTGAATTGGCTTACGAGCAGGCGGTGGCTTCTTATCAAAATGAACTGAAAAACGTACGTATTGAGGTCAAAGAAGCCTGGCTGGACTTGGAAGAGGCCAAAAGCCGTATTGAGGCCACGCGCGGCGTGGTGAAACAGGCGCGCGAAAACTTAAACGCCCAGATGCTGCGCTACCGCAACGGGCTGTCCAGCCGCCTGGAACTCAATGACGCCATTAACAATTTGAACGATTCCGATTTGCAATATGTGCAGGCCGTGTATGATACGGTCATTGCATTGTCCGATTTGAAATACGCCGTAGGGGCGGAGGTTTATTTGTATGAAAAAGAAAACAATTAAAACTTTAAACTATGCGCTGGTGGCGCTGGTAATTGTGATTTTGGCCGTGGTGTTTTTGCGTCGCGACCCGTCCCAAAAAGTGTTGGGAGACGTGCCGATGGACGTGTTTATCGTGCAGAGTGAAAAAGTGCAAAACCGCGATTTGACCAAACAGTTGCTGATGTCGGGCAGCATCAAAGCGCAGGAGGAAGCCACGCTGTATCCGCGCGTGTCGGGCAAATTGCTGCGCAATTTGCTGCATGAGGGAGACCCCGTCAAAAGAAACCAAACCGTTTCTTTGATTGAGCGCGATGAAGTGGGGGCCGTTTATGAACCGGTGGTGGTGCCTTCCACCATTACGGGGGTGGTCGGACGCATATATTTGGACCCCGGGGAAAACGTTACCACCGGCACTCCGGTGGCTTTGGTGGTCAACCAGAGCACCGTGCGCATTGAGGTAGATATACCGGAGCGTTACATCGGCAGCTTGTACAAAGGCCAACCCGCTGTGCTGAATGTGGACGCCCTGCCGGAACAGGACTTTGAAGCCACGCTGAACATTTTAAGCCCTGTGGTGGATTCCATGAGCCGCGCCGTGGAAGTGGAATTTAAAGCCGACAATCCCAAAGGCTTGCTCAAATCGGGTATGTTTGCCAAGGTTAATATTCTGCTGGACGAAAAGGCGGACGCGCCGTCTGTTTCCAAAAAGAGCGTATATAGCGATGCAGACGGACAGGACTATGTTTTTGTGCCGTCTCCCGACGGTAAAACCGCCAAGCGCCAGAACGTAACCACGGGGTTTGAAAACAACGATTACGTGGAAATCACCGAGGGGTTGGCCGCCGGGGAAGAAATCCTCTCTTTTGCTTACGGGGTAAAAGACGGCAGCAAGATAGAAATTAAATAAGGGTTTGTATGCAAGGAAAAGAAAATAAAGAAGCTGTCCGCGAGGCGGTCAGAAAAGGCGGCTTTACCGCCGTTTTCATCCGGCGGCCGGTGCTGACGATTATGTGTTCGCTGTCTGTGGTCATTTTGGGCTTTATGGCCTACAGCGGCATGGGGGTGGGGCTGTTCCCGAATATGGAAGTGCCCTATGTGCTGGTACAGACCACGCTGCCCGGAGCCAGCGCCGAGGAAATTGAAACTTCCGTCACCAAAATTATTGAAGAATCCGTCAACCAGATTGAGGGTATTGACGAGCTGACCAGCACCAGTTCCGAAGGGACGTCTTTGGTGGTGGTGAAGTTTGACATGGACAAAGACCGCGACGTGGCCGCGCAGGAAGTGCGCGACAAAGTGGATTTGGTCACCAATGAATTGCCCGACGGCACCGATGCACCGGTTATTATGAAGCTGGACGCGGACGCCATTTCCGTGCTTAACATCGTGGTGTCCGGCGACCGGGATATTATTGACTTAACCGAAATCGCCAAAAAACAAGTCAAAGAAAATATTGAAAACACCCGCGGCGTAGGTTCTGTGCGCATTGTGGGCGGCCGCGAACGCGAAGTGCACGTTATCGTCAATCCGTTTAAGCTCTATTCGCTGGGCCTGTCTATTAATGCGGTGAAAAACGCCCTGATAGACCAAAACGTGGAAGTCCCTGGCGGCCGTGTGGAGCAGCAGCACCAGGAATATACCCTGCGCGTGTTGGGCCGCGTGGACACCGTGCCCGGTTTTAATGATATTTTCGTGGCGCGCAAAAACGGCACGTCCATTAAAGTCTCCGATATCGGCTATGCCGAAGATTCCGGCGAATATGACCGCGAATCCACCCATTTAAACGGCCGCCGCGCCGTCACGCTGGAAGTGACCAAGCAGTCCGGCACTAATACGCTGGCCGTTATTCAGGGCGTAAAAGACAAATTGGATTTGATTGCCCCTACATTGCCCAAAGACATCAATATTTCCCTGATGATGGACCAGTCCGGCAGCATACGCGCCTCAGTCAACACCGTGCTGGAACACCTGATTTTGGGAGGTATTTTGGCCGGCATTATGGTGTTGGTGTTCATGGGCTCGCTGCGTTCTACGTTTATTGCGTTTTTGGCCATGCCTATTTCCGTCATTGGGGCCTTTATTTTCATGAACATGAAAGGCTTTACCATCGACTCCATGACGCTGTTGGGGCTGACGGTGGCCGTGGGTATCGTGATTGACGATGCCATCGTGATGCTGGAAAATATTTACCGCCATATGGAAAAATACGACAAGTCCCCCATGGTGGCGGCGCTGGACGGCTCGCGCGAAATCACGTCCACCGTGGTGGCCACGACGCTTTCCATTCTGGTTATTTTCCTGCCGCTGGCATATATGAGCGGCATTATCGGCCGCGTGGTCAGCAGCTACGGGCTGACGGTGGTGTTTGCCATTGCTTTGTCCGGCTTGGTGGCGTTGACGCTGACCCCCATGCTGTGCGCCAAAATGCTGAAAAAGCAGACGGGCAGCAACCGGCTAAATGAAATCGTGGATCATATCAACGAAAGTCTGGTAAATTTGTATCTGCCCATGCTGAAATGGTCTATTCACCACCGCAAGACCATGGTGATTATTTCCGTGCTGTGTATTTTGTCCATGTTCCCCATGCTGGGCATTGTGGGCGGGGAATTCTTCCCGCAGGAAGACAGCGGCAAAATACAAATTAACGTGGAAGCCCCCGTGGGCA
>CALUXH010000062.1 GCA_944324695.1 uncultured Elusimicrobiales bacterium
TGAGTAAAAACTTCTCAGAATAACGTTATCAATAAAGCCGCTTAAAACGCCTTTAGAGCGGCTTTTTTTTGTCAGATACATTTTTTGATAAATTTTGTTCATAAACAAAATTTATCAAAAAAAAAAAAACAAGGCAAGCCCTTTTAAAACTCCCCCTCCAAAATCCTATAATATAATCATGAAAGACAAACTCCACAAAACCAACGCCGCGCGCATTTTGGACGAGCTGGGCCTGCCGTACGAACTGGCCGCTTACGAGGTGGACGAAAACAATCTTTCCGCCGTCCATGCGGCCGCATCCGTCGGAGAAAACATAGACCAGGTTTACAAAACCCTGGTGCTGAAAGGAGACAAAACGGGCTTTTTCGTCTGTGTTATACCGGGCGGGAAAGAGCTGGACCTCAAGGCCGCCGCCCGCGCCAGCGGCAATAAAAGCTGTGAAATGCTGCACGTAAAAGATTTAATGCCCGTTACCGGATACATACGCGGCGGCTGCAGTCCGCTGGGTATGAAAAAACATTTTCCGACCTTTGTGGAACAGTCCTGTCTAAACTGGGATTTTATTTATGTCAGCGCGGGCAAACGCGGCCTGCAGCTCAAAATAAAACCGCAGGATTTGCTGAAGGCCGCCGCGGCGCAGACCGCCGTCCTGGTGCGGCAAAACGCCTGAAAGGGGCCAGGCGGGCGCCCGGACGCGGACCGCACCGTCATTCAGACCTATACCCGGGATAGGCCCTTTTTCTGAAAACCTCTGGGCCCAAAGGCTCTTTTTTTTACCATGAAATTTTGTTTAGATTACAGTAGAAGGATATAGTTTTAAACAAGCAAGCCGTTCCAAAACTAAAATCTGAGGGAAACATTATGAATATAAAAAAGATGTCAATAGGTTTACTGGCCGTATTACTGACGGTCCCGGCCTTTGCGCAGGCGCAGCAGGACAGCATCCGCAATGACTTCATGAAGCGAAAGGACCCATCGGTGCTCGTCAAGCAAGCAAAACTCACCAGTGCCCTTCAAATGGCCGCATTGATGGTCCTATTCTCCAATGAAGGATTCGTTAAGAAAACCCATGCCATCAAGGAGAAGCCTACATTTGTGAAAAGCCCCTATAAAAAGGATTCTTTGCCGACCTGCGTTTACTGCGGCGAAACATTTAACCCCGCTCTGAATGAGCACTGCTCCGCAACCGGGAACACCGGGCTTCACTCCGCTTCCGCTCCGCAAAACGTCGGCGACGGCTCTTCCGCTCCGGCTTCGGTCTGCCCCAAGTGCCATCAAACTTTAAGCGTAGACGAACGCTTTCACGGTGTGTCGCACAATTGTCCGGCGGACACGGCTTCTTCGGCCGTCTCTTTGCCGACCTGCGTTTACTGCGGCGAACAATTTAACCCCACTGATCATGAGCACTGCGCCGCAACGGGTTACACCGGTCTTCATGCCGTCGCCTCGCAAAGCGACAACGAAGGCGCTTCCTCTCCGGTTCGGCGCTGCCCCGAATGCGGCAAGGAACTGACTTTGGACGAAATCTACCACAATACACACACCCACTATTGCATCAAATGCGGCAAGGAATTTGAAGGCCGCAGCAATCCGGATTGCTCCGTATCCGGAAAATGCACGATTCAGTGCCCCGACTGCGGCATGAACCTGCGGGATGAGCAAAACCTGATCAACGGGACGCACCTCTGCAAATTCAAAGGCAGATATACACCTGTGGCTCCCGTAAAATAAGGCCCCCATATTTCGCAAAACCCCGCCGGAAGGCGGGGTTTTTGTATGCCGGACATACGACCGGGAAAACAGCCCCGCCGTTCTGGGCCACCGCAGTCGGATGCCGGAGCGAAAGCCTTTGCCGGCTGGATAAAAAAAAGCTAGAATATACCCGTTATAAAACATGGTACGCCGGCCAGGCCGGCAAACTTTATTAAGGAGAGACTTATGAAAAAAATCACTTTGCCCGTTTTGGCGGGCTGTCTGCTGATGGCGGCGTGCACCACGCCGGGCACGAAAACCGCCATTGGTGCGGGCGGCGGTGCGGCTTTGGGCGCGCTGGCCGGAGCCATTATCGCCAATAACACCGGCGGCAAAAGCGAAGCCGGCGCCATTTACGGCGCTTTGGCCGGTGCGGCCGCAGGCGGCCTGTTGGGCAACTATTATGACAAGCAGGCCAAAGAACTGGCGGAAATCGCCGACGTGCAAAAAGTCAAAGACGCCAACGGCAACACCATCCGCTTGGTCATTACGCTTAAAAACGATATTTTGTTTGAAAGCAGCAACGCCGCTTTGTCCGCCGCGTCGGTGGGCACGCTTAACGGCCTGTTGCGCGTGCTGAAAAAATATCCGAAAAACAACATCATCGTGGCCGGATATACCGATTCTACGGGTTCCGACGCCATCAACAACCCGCTGTCCACCCAGCGCGCCAAAGCGGTGTATGATTACCTGGTGGGCAACGGCTTGAAAACGTTGAGCATCCAGTACGTCGGTTACGGTTCGTCCAACCCGGTGGCTTCCAACTCCACCGCCGCCGGACGTGCCATGAACCGCCGCGTTGAATTGCTGATCACCGCCAACGAAAAAGACATTCAATAGTTTCTACGCTGCGCAAAAACCCCGCCTTGCGGCGGGGTTTTTTATGTTACGGCCGCCAATAATATTCCATATCATTCTCCGTTCGTTTATCCCCCCGCCCAAACGAAGACACTTTTTTGGATACGTCATACTTCCGGCTGTTCGCCGCCACCACGCAATATCTTTTTGTCCGTCACCGGCTTGCGGCGAAACAGAACATTTAAGTCCGGCTCCGATCAGACAATAAGCCGCTCCTTTTTTCTAAAAACAAAAAGTGCAACCCAAAAAGCGCGTTCTTTAGAAAATCACGGACACAATTCCCTCCCAAAAGCTCCGTAAATTTGCTATATTTAAGTATGCAAAAAACGAAAAGAGAACAAATTAAGGCGTTAATACACTTACTGGAAGGGGAAACGGCCGGGGGGGCCGGGGCCGAAGTGTTGCGCGGGGAACTGGCGCGCGTCATGAAAGAACAGCCGCAATATTTACACGAAGTCATTACCCGGGATTTCCGCTCGTCCGTGCCGGCGGCGCTGGTCACGGCGATGGAAGAAATCTGCTGGGAAGAGCTGGCAGGCGCCTGCGGGCGCTTTACGGCCAAAATCAACCCGGATTTGGAAGAAGCCCTGGCGATAGAGACCCGTTTTGTCAATCCGGCCTTCACTTCGGCGGATATCGCGGCCGAATTAGACCTGCTGGCGCTGACGCTGCGCCCGTTGCTGATTACCTGCAACGGCACGGAAGACATCGCCCGTACACTCGGCCGTTTTTTCTTCCGCATACAGGGGTTTAATGTGCTGTCCTGTTCCCATGACATTAAAGACATCTCTTTTGGACGGTTCCTTCAAAAAAAGCAAGGCTCTTCCCTCTGCATGGCCAGCCTGTATGCCGTGCTGGCGGCGCGCTTTGGCGTAGAGGCCGGCATAGTGGACATGGCCGGGCGTGTGCTGGCGTATTTCGCCCCGCAGCAGGGTGAAACGCCCGTATTTGCCGACCCGGCGGACAAAGGCAAACTGCTCTCGCTGGCGGACTGCCGGAAATATATTGACGCGCGGGGGCTGGAGTGGAGTTGGTCTTTTGCCGCGCCGCTTTCTTCGCGCGCGGCGCTGCGGCGTTTTTTGGGCAATATGATTTTTCTCCTCAACAAACTGCGCGACGAACGGCGGCTGGCTTACCTGCGCCGTTACATGGACATTTTGAAAAATTAATCTTTGTAAGGAGGAAACGTGGCATATTACGTATATTTAATCGCAGGCGTGGTGTGCTGTATCTGCGAAGTGTTTACCATGGATTTTTCGCTGCTGTGCTTCGGTCTGGGTCTTTTCGGCGCGGGAGCGGCGTCCTGGCTGGGACTGGGACTGGGATGGCAGGCGGTTATTTTTATTGTGCTGTCTCTGGGGCTGTTTGTCGGCATACGGCCGCTGGCTTTAAAGCACCTGTACCATAAAAGCAAAAACATCAAAACCAATATGCAGGCGCTTATCGGGCGCGTCGTAACCGTACTGGAAACGCCGGATCCGCAAGACCATATCGGCCGCGTACTGACCGACGGGGACAACTGGCGCGCGCATTTTGCCGCCCCCGCCCAAAAAGGCGAAGACGTACGCGTGGAAAAAGTGGAGGGAAACACCCTTTTTGTAACACCTATTCAAAAACAGGAGGAAGGGAAATAATGGACTTGTACACGATGTTTTTAGCCGCCGTCGTATTTTTTGCAGTCGTACTGATTTTTAAGGGCATTATCACCGTGCACCAGGCGCAGGTGGTTATTGTGGAACGCTTCGGCAAATTTCACGGCGTGCTCTACCCGGGCATTAACTGGATTATACCCGTCATGGACAAACCGCACATCATGGAATGGCGCAACAACCGCGAATACGTGGACGGCTCCGGCCGTACGCGCGTTATTCCGTACATGGAAGCCCGCACGGTCATTGATCTGCGCGAAACGGTGTACGATTTCCCGCGCCAGAGCGTCATTACCAAAGACAACGCCACCATTGAAATCAGCGCGGTGCTGTATTTCCAAATCACGGACCCGATTAAAGCCGCCTATGAGGTGGAATCCCTGCCCGACGCCATTGAGAAACTGACGCAAACCACCCTGCGCAACATCTTCGGCGAACTGGAGCTGGACCAAACTTATACCGCGCGCGAAAACATCAACAGCAAGCTGCTGGTTACGCTGGACAACGCCGCCAACAAATGGGGCGTAAAAGTAAACCGCGTAGAATTGCAGGACATTATCCCCCCCGCCGCCATACGCGAAGCCATGGAAAAACAAATGAAAGCCGAGCGCGACCGCCGCGCCACCGTGACGGAAGCGGAAGGGTTGAAAACGTCGCAAATTCTGAAAGCCGAAGCCGTACGCGAAGCCGAAATCAAAAAGGCCGAAGGCATGAAACAGGCGGCCATTTTGCAGGCGGAAGGTATCGCGGAAGCCAAAATCAAAGTGGCCAACGCCGAAGCCGAAGCCGTCAAAATCATCGCTTCCGGCATCGGCCAAAACGCCAATCCGGCCAGCTATCAGGTGTCTTTGAAATACATTGAGGCGCTGACCAAAATGACCGACGGCAAAGACAATAAAATTATTTATATGCCCTACGAGGCCAGCAATGTGCTGGGCGCCGTGGCGGCCATTAAAGACCTGACCGGCGGCGCGCCGCAAACGAAATAAATTCTGACGCACGGACAATAAATATCCCCCGGCTACGCCGGGGGATATTTATTTCTCTCGGGAACGGTAGAACCTTACTGAACCACCGGCCTAGCCGGTGGTTTTCTTGATACAAAAAAAGCCCGCTTTCAAGCGGGCTTTAAATTCAGCCAAGACGGGGGATCGAACCCCGGACCTGCCGCTTACGAAGCGGCTGCTCTACCAGCTGAGCTATCTTGGCGAAAACGGTTTTCCGACTACTGATATATTTTACCAAAAAAAGCTCTTTTACACCAGTTTCATTTTTGCGTGCCGGTATTTTCCGTCGGGAAATAATTAAACGGTGGCTGGCGCAAACGCCGCTCCTGCGCGTCTATGCGCGCATTGTATTTGTGCGTTTGTAAAAATTCCGGCTCCGTCACGCCTTCGGGTCCGCGGCGGTAAGCGTCTATCCAGGCCTGCGCGCCGGCGGGATCGCGCTCCATCATGGCAATGCTGGTTAAATACACGTACGTGGCTTCATTGACGGGGTCAATGAGCAAAGAACGCTGAAAACTTTTTTTGGCCAGCTCCATATTTTCCACGGCTTTTTTCTCATACTCTTGCCGCTGGTAGGCCAGAGGAGCCGTCTGGGACAGCTTGGTATAATACACCGCGTAACTGTAATAAAATTCCCCGTACGCCTGGTGCAAAAGTGCGTGATTGGGCGCGCGGCTTTGCACCAAATCCAAATCCCGCAGGGCGCGTTCATAATCGTTCAGCCGTTCGCCCTCTCTATCTCCCTTGATGGGAGAATAACTGCGCTGCATGTCCATGGTTTGGCGCAAAATATACGCGCGGTACTGGTGATAAGAGGCCGTCAGCGGATTGTATTTTATAGACTTGGTGTAATATTCCAGCGCGCCGTCAAACATACCTCGGCGGGAAAATTCCGCCGCCAGTCCGTAAAAATGATCGGAGAGGAAAAAGCCGAACACCCATTGCAGCGGCAGAACGCTTAAAAGCAAAATAAACGGCACACGCGCCAGAGGCGACGCAAACGCCGCACGCGCATATACCGCAGCTCCCCCCAGCGTCAGAGCGCACAGCACAGTCCAGGCCGCGGCCTTGAGCAGGCCCTCGCCCGCATTTTTTGCCCCCACATTCAGGTTTACCTGCGCAAACATATAAATATAATATCCCGCCAGCCAAATTACCGCCGCACACAGCACAAGGCGCAGGCCCCACAGCAGCCACGCGGGGGCGGGTCGGGTTTCAGGCGCCGCCTGCGGAGGCTCCCCCCGGGGCATGGACAGGCGCACAATCAGCGCGGCAAACACCGCAAAGAAAAGCCCCGTAGATACAAAACGCATGCTGATGTCAAAAAAATTATGCACGATTATGCCGAAAAACGCCGCCGCATATCCCAGCAACCACCAGGTTTGCCCGTCGGGCGTTTTTCCCGCTGCGCGCGCGGCTTCGGTGCGCGTTTTCAGCGCGCGGCCCGCACTGTACAACACAAAAAACAACAGCCACAAAAAAACCGCCAGTCCGACCGTGCCCGCCGTAGCCCATTGCTCCAGATATTCGTTTTCGGCGTGTTGGGTTTCGTTATTGTGCATTTTTTCTATATAAAAAATCTGCGGCTTGCGGTAAGCGGGATAAATGGTTTTAAAACTGCCCACGCCCGTGCCCGCCACGGGGCTGTCCTGCACCATGGCAAAAGTGGACGCCCAGGTATAAGCGCGGAAACTGACGGACTGGAAACGCCTGGAGGCATACACCCCCGCCAACACAACGGCCGCCACCAACAGCACGGCCGCGGCGATATTGATTTTACGCAAATGTTTTTTCTCCAGACCGCCGGCGCAGTTGGTATACAGCGCGGCGCAAAACGCCGCCGACGCGGCAAAGCCCAGCCAAGCCCCTTTGCTTTCGGTAAAAAACAAATCCACCGCCGCCACACCAAGCAGGACAAGCAGGCGTTTTTGTTTCGTGCGCAAAAATTCGGCCAGCACGATAAAAGAAGAGAACACCACAAAATCGGCAAAAAAGTTCGGGTTGGCGTGCGTGGAAAAAATACGCGCGCCGAAAAAACCCCGCCACGGCAGGGCGTCCAGCCCGGGCAGCCAACGGTCCAACACCTGCACCAGCCCGTACAGGCAGGAAATCCACGCCGCCAAGACGATGCATTTGGTCAGCATGCGGGCGGAGTCTTTGTTAAAACGGTCCAACACCATGAGAGACAACAGAAAATACAGCACATAGCGGAAAAACTCGTCAGCCCCTTCCGCTTTATACGGTGAAAACGCATATATGAAAAAATTCCACCCAAAATATACCAGAAACGGCAGCAGCCACAGCAGATTTTGACGGGAAACGGGCCATCGCTTCTGCACCGCCAGCAGGGAAAGCCACAGCGCGGACAGCGCAATTCCGCCCGTCTGCAGCAACGTAATTTTGACAAAAGCCGTATCATACGTACCCGTGTAAAAACAAACCGACACAAACAAACACAAAAGCCCCAGCCCCCAGGCCAAAGTTTTGTCTATAAAAGAAACGAAAGGATTTGTTTCCTGCGCCGTATGCACAGCGCGGCCAGGGACGGCCGGAAACGGGGCGGAACGGGGTTGTTTGACGCAGCCTGCCGTATTGGCAGACGCCGGCGGCGTTTGCGCAAACGGCGCGGCGGAAGATTTTTTATTTTTACGGGAACGCTTGGACATGTATATATGGTATCAATTTTTAGGTTTCATAAGGTGGAGATCCTGAGTTACGCCGCCTGAGGAAGATTTACAAATATTTCTCAAAACAACCTATAAAATATTTTCAGCATGACTTTTCTTGCCGAGACGTTTTTGCTCAGCATTCCAATCACTTTATAAAAACAAGGTCATGTTGAAATTGTTTCAGCATTTCCTCCATTAACACCGCCTTGTTTGCACGTTTCCGTCGGGCATCGTCCATTCCCCGTTCTTTCATTTTTTGCACGCCCCTTTTTGCCTGCGTGCGTATTTTTACGCCGTTATTCCCGCGCCTAAAACGCCACAGGAACGCCCGGAACAGTGCCGGAAATTAAAAAAGGCTTGACTCGTTTTTTTTTTTTGACATAATGGGTTTTGGGCGTATAATGCGTTTCAACGTTGTTGGCCGTACCCCTTGCGGACACAGTCCGCAAGGACGCGAAAAAATTGTCGTTTTTTTACAAAAAGGAGAAAGATATGAAGAAAGGTTTTACCTTAATTGAACTGTTGGTCGTTGTGCTGATTATAGGCATTCTTTCGGCCATCGCTTTGCCGCAATACACCACTGCGGTGGAAAAATCCCGCGCCGCAGAAGCCATTACGCTGATGGGCACGCTGCGCTACGCAGCAGAACGCACCCGCCTGCAGACGGGCGACTGGCCGACGGACTTTACCGTGCTGGACATCGAAATGCCGCAGGCCACGGGCTCCACTTCCGAAACGAAAAATTTCACCATCACCGGGGAAAAAGCCGACGACGGGACATATGTAATTACGGCCGATCGCGGGTTGGAGAGCAACAATTACAAATTGCTCACCACCGTGGATACGGACGGCACGGCAGTCCGCACCTGCACCGGAGACGTTACCCTGTGCAAGGCCATCACCAGCGGCAACAGCTACGACGGCTGCACAGGCTGCACAGGATTTTAATCATTTCCCCGCCCCTTGCGGGCGGGGCTTTAAAAGGGCGGATTTGCCCAGGGCCGGAAAGGCCGCCAAGTCCGCCGTTTTAAGGCCGGTCGTCAACAAAGGCCTTTTTTAAAAACATCCGCATGCCTTAACGGGGTAGTGTACCTGTATGAGGTTGGGGGTGTTTGTCAGTTTATTGATTTTTTTTGTTTTTTTGCTATACTATTAAAGAGCACTCTTGTTGTGCCTATTTTGTAGCTTAGGAGGAAGTTATGAATAGAGGTTTTACGTTAATTGAGCTGCTGGTGGTGGTGCTGATCATCGGCATTCTTTCGGCCATCGCTTTGCCGCAATACACCACCGCGGTGGAAAAATCCCGCTCCGCGGAAGCCATTACGCTAATGGGCACGCTGCGCTACGCGGCCGAACGCACCCGCCTGCAAACAGGCGACTGGCCGGAAGATTTTACCGTACTGGATATTGAAATGCCCGGTGTAGACGCGGCTGGGACAACGTCCAAGACGAAAAACTTTAACATTACGGCAGCAGTGAGCGGCTCTGACTATGTCATCTCCGCCGTACGCGCAAACAATGGGGATGCGGCTGAAGGTGATGCCGGTTATACGTTAAAGACTACGGTCAGCGCCGACGGCACCGCCAGACGCAGCTGCAGCGGGAGCGCCACGTTATGCAAGGCCATCACCAGCGGCAACTGTAGCGGCACAAACGATGACACTTGCAGCTTCTAAAGTTGCTGTTGCAAAATTTAACCGCCCCGAAAGGGGCGGTTTTTTATATTGCACGGGCGGCTTTATTTTGCACACACTTCTTTAAAAATAAGCAAAGCGCGCAGATTTTGTTCATTTATATTTTCCAGGCCGGCGTCGGCATAATCAAACCGGATACGGCAAACGGCGGCATTATTTTTTATGGCCGCCCTGCAGCCGCCCAATAAGTTCACTCCGCTGCATAGCAGACACAGTACGGATAATTTCATCCACTTTTGCATTTTCTTTCTCCCGCGCCTGATAGTTTTCATTTTCGGCCGCGCGCCGTCCGGCGCGGTAACATCCCGCGCCGAACAGTCCCGCCGCGGCCAGACAGGCCATCACGACCCATGCCGTCATTTGCCCTTCCCGGTTACGGAGCCGTCGGGGTTGACCAGAGACAACGCGGACAGTACCTTTAGCACCTTGGCCCAGACGGTATCGTCTTTGGTTGTGGAGGTCAATTTGACCACGGTAGAGACTACCACGACCACGCCGCCGATAATGGCCAGCACGTCGTCCCAGTGAGTAGTAATCCATTCCATAAGTTAGTTCTCCTTACTTTTAATTTCAACGTGCGGATAGT
Organism: uncultured Elusimicrobiales bacterium; assembly: GCA_944324695.1. Lineage (GTDB taxonomy): Bacteria > Elusimicrobiota > Elusimicrobia > Elusimicrobiales > Elusimicrobiaceae > Avelusimicrobium. The sequence continues at coordinate 10,216 of CALUXH010000062.1, forward strand.
CTTTAAAACTTTCCCAATCCGCACCATATTCAAATTCGCTTTCTATCTCCCCGCGCTCACGCATCAGGCGCGCCAGCGCGTCAAAGCGGTTCAGCATTTCGCGGAAGCGGTACAGGTTGCCCCAGTCAATGGGATACGGCGCAATGTCCACCGCCGACGAGGGCTTGGCGTTATGTTTGCTTTGCGGGTAAATCAGACGGCTGTTACCCGCGTCAAAAGCCGCGTTCTGTTCCGCTTTGCCCCGGTGGCCGCACAAGACACTAAAATCATATTGCTTGATAAGTTCGCGGCAGACGGCCTGCAAGTCCGGATGACAGGTGGAGAGTCTCTCTTCGCTTTTCTTGCTAAAATTAGGCATCCTAATCCCTCCCGCGCCCGAAATGCAGTTCGCTAATGCGCTTGTGCGCACTGCTCACGCTGTCCTCCAGCTTCGCCACGCGCACCTGCAGATTGTTGTATTTGTCCTGCTTGGCTTCCAGCCGCGCAATGTCTTTGCGTATGGCGCGCAGTTCATTCCACACGCCGCCCGCGGCAAACACAATGGCCGCCACTTTCCACAGCATTTCAAACGTTTCCGCCGTCATGCTCCGCTCCCGTTTCTTCCCATCTGCTCAGACTCAGCCCCGTCAGCGCCGCCTCTAGGGACGCATACGCAAAATATCCTTTTTCCTGCGGCGCGGGTACGCGGCTTTCCACCACGTTGCCCTCTGCGTCCAGCGTTTCTTCTGGCGGAAATACCGCCTCATGGCACACTAGCAAATTGCACCGCCGGCCCTGCGCATCCACATATTCGCCCTGCTCGTCAGGACAGATTTTATAAAGCATTTCTTTGTTCATAGTTACCTCGTTACCGTCCAGCCCTTGTCCGTGGCAATAGCCAGCTGCTCTGCCGTTAGTGCCGCCGCCCCTGTGGCACCGGTAATGTTAATTGTTTTATCCATGGCGGCCGTCCCGCGGAAATACGGCACACC
>CALUXH010000063.1 GCA_944324695.1 uncultured Elusimicrobiales bacterium
GCTTCCACCATGGGGACCACATTGTATTTTTTCATATCAATGTGTTTGATGGTGCCTTTGAGGAAGTCTTTTTGCGTGAGTTTTGCCATTTTTTGTTACACCTCTGCATGTGGAGATATGCGCCGCAAAAACGGCGCGTTTTTTTGTTTTTTTTCTTTTAATAAATTATATGAAAATTTCACGTTTTTTCATAGTAAAATATAAGAAAAAGCGCACGCGGAAAAACAAGCGTTTTTTTCATCGTTTTAAAGGAGAGTTTTATGTATCCCGAATTGCAAAAACAAGACCCCGAAGTTTTCGCCGCCGTAACGGCCGAACTGCGCCGCCAGCGCACCAAGCTGGAACTGATTGCCTCTGAAAATTTCACTTCGCTGGCCGTCATGCAGACCCAGGGCTCGGTGTTGACCAACAAATACGCCGAAGGATATCCCTCCAAACGTTATTACGGCGGCTGTGAATTTGTGGACGTGGCCGAAAATTTGGCCATTGAACGCGCCAAAAAACTTTTCGGGGCCGAGCACGCCAACGTACAGCCGCATTCCGGCGCGCAGGCCAATATGGCCGTATACGTCGCCCTGGTCAAGCCCGGCGACACCGTGCTGGGGCTGAACCTGTCGCACGGCGGACACCTGACGCACGGGCACCCCATGAATTTTTCGGGCAAATATTTTAACATCGTGGCTATGAACGTGCGCAAAGACACCGAAGAAATTGACTATGACGAAGCCGCCGCTTTGGCCCTGCAGCACAAACCAAAATTGATTATGGCCGGCGCGTCCAATTATTCACGCGTATTTGATTGGAAACGCTTGCGGGAAATCGCCGATTCCTGCGGGGCGTATCTGGCCTGCGACGTGGCGCATTATGCGGGGCTGATTGCCGCCGGGGAATACCCGAACCCCGTCCCGTATGCAGACGTGGTAACCACCACCACGCACAAAACCCTGCGCGGACCGCGCGGCGGACTGATTTTATGCAAAGAAAGTTTGGCCAAAGCCATTAATTCCGCCGTATTCCCTGGCGTACAGGGCGGGCCGCTGATGCACGTCATCGCGGCCAAAGCCGTGTGCTTCGGCGAAGCGTTAAAACCGGAATTTAAAGCCTACCAGCACCAGGTGGTATTAAACGCCAAAGCACTGGCGCAGGCTCTGAAAAACAAAGGCTACCGGCTGGTGGCCGGCGGCACGGATTGCCACGTGATGTGCCTGGACCTGCGTTCCAAAGCCCTGACGGGCAAAGCGGCCGAAGCCGCGCTGGACAAGGCCGGCATTACCGCCAACAAAAACACCATTCCGTTTGACCCCGAAAAGCCGTTTGTCACCAGCGGGCTGCGCCTGGGCACACCGGCGGTCACCACGCGCGGCATGAAAGAAGCGGACATGGAAAAAGTGGCCGATTTTATTGACCGCGCCATCACCCATCACCAAGACGATGCGTATCTGGCGCAGGAAGCCAAAGAAGTGGAAGCGTTTTTGCAGGCGTTCCCGCTGTATCCGCAGTTGGGATAACTACTCTAAAACCCGCTATAAAACCCGCTTCGTTTGAGCGGGTTTTATCTTTAATATTCCAATGTTTTGCACAAGTCTTGAAATTCTTTCGTCCGGCCGAAACAACTTTTTTCTCCGGGCTTGGTGGAATTTTTCAAGTAGACGGTATACGTGATGTCCCGCACGAAATCCAGATAAGACGTTCCCCCTGGCGGCATATGCCCCAATCCTCCTTGCACATAATGAAGAGAAGGAACCCCCACCGTACCAATTACATCCAGAAAAATTCCTTTTTCCGGTACAAAAAAATACCCCTTATCCTCATTAGACACCGCTCCGGGCGGAAAAGGCATGCTGACATCCAAATTTGCCGGATAATCCGTATAAGTTCCATTAGCCATATAATAGAGCTCTTCCCCCTGTTCGTAAGCGTGCAAATATACTAAAACTTCGGCCATACGGCTTTTTAATACCGCCTTTTGATACTGCGGCAAGGCAACCGCCGCCAAAATACCGACAATCAACACGACCACCAAAAGTTCTATAAGCGTAAAACCGGCCAAAGGTCTTCTGCCGCCGGCTTTCCCAGATTGTTTTTTATAGAAGACACACCCCAAAGTCCAAGACTCCGGGATGACTCCGTGCATTAAACAGCCTAATACGCTTTTAAACTGGCTTTTATTTGCCGAATACATTTTTTGATAAATTTTGTTCATAAACAAAATTTATCAAAAAAAAAACAATGCAAGGCGTTTTAACGCAGCCTCCTTTCTTCAAGCGAAAGCTCCCTTCTTCCGCAAAAAATGCGGGACAGGCGCCTGTCCCGCATTGCACAAATATTCTTCTCTGTTTTACTCCGCCAGCAGCAAAGACCCGTCCACAGCGCTGCAAACCGTAAACCCGTAGGAATGATACTCCTCCACCATGCGGTTGCGCGGCAGACGGATATTCGGCTGGCGCCGCGCGCGGTAATGCGCTACGTAATAGTAAGCGACCCCTTTGGTGGGATCAGCCGTTTCCCCCGCGGGGACAAAATACCGCGTATTGTTTCCGGATTTAAGCACATACAGGCCCATATCCTGGCGAAGCGTCTTTTCCGAGCAATTGCTCTGTTTTTTCACAAAAGACAGTTCTGCTTCAGATATTTCCGTATAGCCGCTGCTGTACAGTTCCTCTACGCGGGAAGACAGCTCGGCCAGCTCCTTCCGGGTAGGAGGTACGCTTTCCCCCGGCAGCAAAAATTCCTTGCGGCCGCGCAACGCCTCGTTGTACACATAAAAGCCGCTGTCCGTCAACGTATTGTCCGGCAGGAAAATTTTTTCACCGCGTTTGTCGCGCAATTTAAACACATCCTTGGCCGGCACTTTCATTTTTTGAAAAACCGCCACGGCGTCCTGCCCGATCTGCTGTTCAAGCGCATTGTATCCGTTAAGCGTTAAAACATCCCGGGCAAAGTCCGTCCCTTTAAACAAGGTCACGATGTAATCTGCGGGAGGGTTTTTATACTTGCCTTTTAAATATTCCAACCCGCCGCGCTGTTCGGCCGAATGTATTTCCCGAAACAATTTCCGGTCTTCATCGGACAAGGTTTGCTTGTCCGGAGATACGGCGTAACGCTGTTTTAACGCGGCCAGCATTTCCTCGTCCGTAAAATAGACCGGCTCCAAAGCCGTTAAATGCCGCCGGGCCACCACATTCAGCGGTTCTACCGCCAAAGCCACTTTATATGCCCGGGCGGCATCTTGGACGTTTCCCAAATTTTCCAAAATAACGGCCTTGCCTACCAAAGAATTGACGTATGCCTTGTTATATTCCAAAGATTTCTCATAATACTTCATGGCGTCATGGGGCCGGTTCTGCTTAAAGGCGATATCTCCCAGCATGGAATAGGTATAAGACCAATACGGCGAGGTGCGCGGCATGTTTTTTATGGCACGCCAAAAATAGTCTTGCGCAGAAGACAAGCTGTTTTGCTCCATGGCCACTCCGCCCAGGCTGAGCAGGGTGTCCACATTGTCCGGATCCAGCTTCAGACAGCGTTCAAAAATCCGGCGTGCAGGCTCATAATTGCGCCGGGGAAGGGCCTTTTGCTGCTGCGCCAAAAATTCTGTTTTTCCTCTTTCCAGGCAAGACGGCAGCGATTCCTGCGCTCCCAGCGCGGAAACGGAGAAGAAACAAAGGAAAAGATTAAGCAGCAAAATCGGTCTTATATAAAGCATATATACATTGCAGAGCTTTTTCCGCCTTGGACAGCCGAACGGCGCCGGCAAATTCAAAACCCGTCTTTTCTATTTTAGCAAGATTTGCCCGATAGACGGAACCCATCACGCGGCAGGGCAGCGTTTTACGGGCGGGCAGTTTGCGCAGAATTTCGCCCGCGCGGCGGTAAAAATCTTTGTCTTTCTGTGCCAGTTCGGCCAAAGCCGCGGCCAAACGCGCGGGATTTTGGTTTTGTAATACGTCTTGGCGGGTCAGACCGTGCTTGGCCAGCAAATCTTCCGGCAGGTACACGCGCCCCAGGGCGGCGTCTTCATGCACGTCGCGCACAATATTGGTCAGCTGCACGGCAAAACCCTGGGCGCGGGCCAATTCTTGCGCCTGAGGGCCTTTAACGCCCAAAATATCCAGTGTGGCCAGGCCCACAATGCCCGCCACGCGCCACAAATACCACTGCAATTCTTCAAAATTTTTATAGACGCGTCCCCGTACGTCCGCTTCCATGCCTTCTATTAACAGCAGAAAACGGTCCTCCGTCATGCCGTACTGCGGAGCCATACGGGCTATGTCTTTGCCCAGCGGGGTTTGGGCTTTGCCGCTAAAAGCCCGGGATATTTCCTCTTTCCACAGGGCCAATTCCGCCAAGCGGTCTGTTACGTCCGGCTCATCGGCGATGTCGTCCATCAGACGGCAAAAAACGTAATAGACGGCCAGCGCCTCCCGGCGGCGTTTACATAAAAATAAAAACGCCGGGCCAAAGCTGGATTTTTTATAAGAGTTTTTATCCGCGTTCATTTTTCGGACCTTTTTTAAAAATATAAGACAGCGCCGCGCCGGTGGCCGTGGCGTAAATGGAATGCTGCGGGATGATAAATTTGATTTTATACAGCCGTTCCACCTGTTTAAACAGCACATCGGCACAAGGCACCGTGCTGAGCGTGCCGGTAACGACGACGTTTTTTATCCCGTCCTGGCGACAGGCGAATACGGCCAGCATGCCGATGGTCTGAAACACCATATTCAGCACGCCGCGCGCCAAATCTTCCGGCGTGACACCGTCAGACATTTTTCCGAAGTTGGACGCCGTCGCGTCCGGCGTCAGCGTGGAAATATCCCCCGCGCTGATGTCGGAAATATTCAAATCCACTTTTTTCAAATCGCCTTTGTGGGCCATTTCCACCACGGTTTCAAAAGAACGGGCATTGCACAGCTGCCCGCACAGGCCCAGCACCGTGCCGCCGCCCACGCCGGAGCCGCCGATATGGCGTATACCGTCTTTATCTGCGCGCACAAACGCCGTACCCGTGCCCATGCTGATAATGAGCCCTTCTTTTTTATTAGACAGCGCCAGCCCGCCTAAACCGATGGCTTCAAATTCATTCACCTGATGCGTGGGAATACCATAAATATTTTCCTTAAACAAAGCAGCGCCCACGCCGGTCAGCAAAATTTGTTTTACCTGAGACAGGGAGAGTTTGTTTTCGTTGACAAATTTGCCCAGCGCGCCGTAGGCCGAAGTCAGCGGGTCGGCCGCTTCCACCATCAGCCGGCCGATCAATTTGCCGTCCTCATAATATCCCACGATTTTGGTGGTGGACCCGCCTACGTCTATGCCGATAATGACGTTCATTTTTCTTCCTCCAGGCCGATGGACTTGAGGAAAGGCGTTATATCTTCTTTGCGTCCCAGGAAATTCCGCACCATGGTTTCTTCTTCCACGGTACCGCCTTTTTCCAACACTTCACGGCGGAATTTTAAGCCCGTTTCAGGGTTAAATACGCCGTTCTTTTCAAATTCGCCGAAAAAGTCCTGCGCGATAACTTCCGACCACAAGTACCCGTAATAACCCGCATCATATCCTCCCATAATGTGCCCGAAAGAGGCCTGCGGATAAGTCCCTTTGGTCAGCGGCAACCCGCGGATTTTTTTGGTCAGATTAAAATATGTTTTTGTGGTGTCGGGCGTTTTGGACGCGGTATGCAGATTCATATCATACTGCGCAAAAAAGTCCTGGCGCAAATACGTGCCTCCCGCGCTGAAATTTTTGGCCGCAATCATTTTTTTAATCATCTCATCGGGCAGCGGCTCGCCGGTTTTATAATGCCTGCTGATTTTTTTGAGCACCTGCGGGTTCCACGCCCAGCGCTCCAGCATTTGGCTGGGGGCCTCCACAAAGTCCCAGCTGACGCTGGTGCCGGACTGGGAAGAATAACGCGCTTTGGTCAGCGCATTGTGCAGCACGTGCCCAAATTCGTGGAACAGGGTGCTGACTTCGCTGTGCTTTAAAAGCGACGGCGCACCCGCGGCGGGCTTGTTCATGTTGGCCACGATGGCCACAAAAGGCACCTGCCAGCCGCCGTCTTCTTTTTCATGGCCTTCCACCAGACCGAAACAGGCCGCGTGTTTGTATTTGCCTTCGCGCGGATATAAATCCATATAAAAATACGCCACCAAAGCTCCGTCCTCTTTGTTGACGATTTTAAAGGCCTTGACATCAGGGTGCCAAACGGGAATGTCCGCCGGTTCAAAAGATATGCCGAACAGGTTGCCGAACAAATCCAACATGCCGTCTATGACTACATCCGACGGGAAATATTCTTTGATAACCTCGGGGTCCACATCCAGGTTTTCTTTGCGGTATTTATTGGCCCAGTAACCGCTTTCATACGGATAGAGCGTGCGGCTTTTGGACCCTTTTTTTTCATTTTTATAGGCAATCAGGTTTTTGTCTTCTTCTTTGCCCATAGGTTTCAATTTCTTTTGCAAATCCTTTAAAAACTTTTCCACCGTTTTTGGATTTTTGGCCATGCGGTTTTCCAGTTTCAGTTCGGCATGGTTCTTATAGCCCAAAAGCCGCGCAATTTCCCGGCGAAGCGTCAATGTTTTCTCCAAAAGTTCCACATTTTCCGCCCCGCCGCGGCGGTTGTATTTGTACTCCAGTTCTTTGCGCGCTTGGTCGCTCTCGGAGTTTTGCATAAAGGGAATATAATCCGGATAATCCAGCGTCACGCGGTATTTGCCTTCCGGCGTTTTTTCCAGTTTGTTTTTGTAATCTTCCCCCAGTCCGGCTAGCTGCTCTTCGGTTACGTCCAGATAATCTTTATATTCCTGAATGTTTTTGTCAAATTGAATGATGTACTGCGCTTTTTCTTTGTTTAATTTTTTAAACGTTTCCAAATCTTCGTCATTTAGTTCCATACCGCTGTTCTTAAAGCCAATCATCATATCCTTTAAGAGCAGGGCCTGATCCGGCTCCAGCTGAGGCCGGGTGTCGGCATAGGCCTTAATGGCGCGGTACACGTCGCGCCGCGTGGCGATGTCCACCATATGCTGGCTCATTTGCATTTGCAGGGCCAGGGCCGCATCGCGGAAATTTTTATCCGTAGATACATAAGAAAGGAAACCGCTCATGCCCAGCGCGTCGCCATAGCGCTCAAAAGCGCGCTCATAGCCCAGTACGGTGTTTTCAAAAGTGCGCTGGATGTCAGGGATAGCCACCAGTGCGTCCAGGTCTTTTTCCAGACGGGCGCGGGCGGCGGCTTCGGCCGGGGCCAGCTCCTCCGCTTTATAGTCAAAATGCAAAACGCCGTCCCTGAACATGTTCTCCATAGCATTCGCTCCCGCCGCCGTGGCTAAAAGTAAAACTCCGGTCAATACTTTTTTCATATGGAATTAATCCGTTTAATATGTTACACTTATCAGACCGGCCAGATGGTTTGCCGACCGGAATATAAATATAACAAAGGGTGTTTATTTGTTATAATTTATATTATATTAATTCACGAGGAATTAAAAACCCAAAATGTACGAACCGTTTGTACCCAAAGAGATATTCCTGACTAAAGGAATCGGCAGACACAAAGAAAAACTGGCGAGCTTTGAAGAAGCTCTGCGCGACGCCAAAATCGCGCCGTTTAACATTGTGCCTGTATCCAGTATTTTTCCTCCGGGATGCAAAACCATCCCCG
>CALUXH010000064.1 GCA_944324695.1 uncultured Elusimicrobiales bacterium
ATGGGAAACGGGTGGCGCGAGGAGTGTATTTTGGGTTGGTGGACTTCCGGGCAGCCAACGGACGGCAGCACTGCCAGAAAGTGGTAAAAATATTAATCCCCAGATAACGACATTTTATGAAGAGAAAAAATAGCATTCTGTTTATTTGTTTCATCCTGGCTTTAGCGGCCCCGGCCGCGTGGGCCCAGAGTTATTCCGAGGCCGGTACGAGCGCGAGCGCGTTTTTAAAAATCGATTCCGGTTCTCCGCGTGCGCAGGCCTTGGGCAATGCGTTTGTATCTATTGCCGAGGGGCCGGAGGCGTTGTTCTGGAACCCGGCTGGTACGGCTTCGGCCACAACCAAAGAGTTGCAGCTGTCCTACCAGGATTATTTGCAGGGATACACTTCCCGTGCGTTGGCCTATTTGCATCCGATGGGCAAGACCATTATCGGCGTGACGCTGAATTATATGGATATGGACGGCTTTGATTACCGTGATGAATGGGGGCAGCTCCAGCCCGAAATCAGCACGCCGGTGCAGAACTTTGTGGGCAGCCTGTCCCTGGCCCGCGGTTTTTTTGACCAGGGCTTGCAGATTGGCGCAACGGCAAAGTATATTAATGAAAAGTTGGAAAATTACCGCTATACCAATGAGGGTTTTGACGTGGGCGCCAAAGCCCGCCCTTGGAAATGGCTGGGCCTGGGCGGCGCCATCGTCAATATCGGTGATAAGGACGAAATGCCCCGCGGCTGGCGTTTGGGCGCGGACATTAACACCAAATACTGGACGGTGTCCGGCGAATATATGAAATATGTGGACGACGAGGGCCGCATCGGCGTAGGCCTGGAAGTGCACATACCGGAAGATTTGCTGCAGGTGGCCCGGTTTGATTTGCGCGTTGGTTATTACAGCCGCGAAAGCATCGGCTACAGCGACAGCGAAACCTTAAAAAGCCTGGGGTTGGACGGAACGTCTAAACTGTCTTTTGGTTTTGGCATTTACAGTTCCGAACTGTTCGGTTACGGTGCGCGTATAGATTACGCCATTACGCCGTTCGGCGCGCTGGGCACGGCCCAGCAGATAGCGGTGGGCATTCAGTTCTAACGGGTTTAAATCCCGGGAGGCGGTATGAAAGCATGCAAAGCGGCCGCAAAAAACAAAAGAGGCCAGACCGCCATTGAATATGTACTGACGGCGGGGTTTTTATTCGGGGCTTTTTTGGCGTTTTACGCTTTGTACTCCAACCTGGTGCCGCAGCAGTTTGACCAGGGAGCGGAGCTGATTTTAACGACGTATGAAGCAGGAAATTAGTTTTATAAAAAATCAGGAGGAATCCATGAAGTTTATTATTGCCATGCAAAACAAGTTGGACGCCGCCAAACGGGCTGCGTTTAACTGTCTGAAAAAACAGGACGGCCAAAACACGGTGGAATATATCATTATGTTGACCGTGGTGGTGGCCGTAGTGCTGGTGGTCGGGGCCGCCATGCGCAGCATGATGCCGGAAGTGTTTGAAAACGTAAAGCAGAAAATCCTGGGCGGCATCAATTCCAGCGGGAATTAATCCCGGCGGAATCTATGAAAGCTTTTCATAGGGTGCGTGATGGGCAGGTGACGGTGGAACTGATGCTTATTCTGCCGGTGCTGATGTTAATGATATTTTTTGTATTGGAATACGGAAATATCGCCTATCACACCATTATTGCCAATCACGCTTCCTATGAATTTGCCCGCATCGGGGCCCTGGTGGGAACCAATAAACCTAGCGGCAAGGCCAATTCGGGAACGATGCGCAATAGAATAAACGCCGCCAAACAGAAAGTGTTTGGCTATAATGCGCGTTATATTAATGTAGGCGTAAAACTGCAGGCGACGGGGACCGACCCTAGGTATAAACGTCACCAGCATGAAGATGTGATTGTTACGGTTACGTACCCCATTCGCTTGATTTTTCCCGGCACCAGCTGGCTGCTGGCCGATGAGCCCAAGCGCAACGGGATACGCCGCATAAAAGCCACGGCGCGTATGCCTGTGGAAAAAGTATATGCCAGCTTTGACCCGGCGTAAAAACGCGGGAGAGAAAAGATTTTTATTTTAATTTACCGGGACGGATGTAAGGAGAAAAAATGAAAAGAGGATTCATGTTGCCGTTGGTGTTAGGCATTTTGGCGACCGTCGTGTATATGCTCATAGTGAGCAGTGCGCAGAAAAAACTGGAAGCTTCCGGTACAATGCAGACGGTATTCGTGGCCAGCCGCGATATTAAAGAGCGGGAACTTATCAGCCCCAATATGCTGACCCGCGTCCGCATACCCAAAGCCTATGTGCAGAAAGACGCTTTCACCTATAATTCGGATGCCGATTTGTCCAGAATCAGCAACACGATTGCGCGCGTGCAAATCCCGAAAGGCAACCAGATTTCCAAATATGCCGTCACCTCGCTTTCTCCCGAGGTGGGGCTGTCCAGCAAAATCCCGGTGCAAATGAGAGGCGTGGTAATCAGCGTGCCGACCAGCGTGGCCAGCATGATTAAGCCCGATGACAATATTGATATTTTGGTTACTTTTGACGCGATTATGAAAGACGGCTCCCGTCAGAAAGTAACCATGACGCTGCTGCAGAATATTAAGGTGCTTGGCGTGGGATCTGATTTGGGCCAAGGCTTGGACGCCCGTACGGCGGCCGCCATGCGCAACGATGAAGAAGACGCCAGCGCTTATACCGATACGGGGACGCTGAGCCTGTCTCTTTCCCCGCAGGACGCGCAGTATTTGGCCTTGGCGCAAACGCAGGAAGGCAGCGAAGTTTCCGTGATCCTGCGCTCGCCCGGCGATGTAACGAGTTACGTCATGCAAATAGCCACTTTTGACAGATTATTTAACTAAACGGGAATGATACGACATTATGAAATTTACTTCTAAAATCACACTGGTTGTTTTGCTGCTGGCTTTGTTTTCCCCGGCCGCGTTTGCCAAAAAAACGCGCCTGGTGGCCGTCAGCGCGGACGTGGTGGAAATCAGCGGGACTTTGTCTTCGGCCAAAGGCTTTGAATGGAACCAGATTTTTGATTTCCAGGAAGCTGAGATTCCGGGTATATTGTCTTTGGGCGATTTTGAACGCCAGACCGCGGTGATTACGCGCTTGCGTTTATCCGAAACGGAAGGCCGCGCACAGGTGCTGTCCAACCCGAAAATCGTGACCAGTTCCGGAAATGCCGCAAAAATCACGGTGGGTGGTAAAGTGCCTATACCGGTGGTAAACAATCAAGGCGTCGGCTCCCAGCTGGAAGAATACGGTATCTTGCTTAACGTATTGCCTACGATTATTCCCGAAAGAGGCAATATTATTGACTTGCAGGTTCAACTGTCCGTATCCTCGGTGGACTATTCCCGTACGGTGTCCGTGGGTACGTCTACGGCTCCTTCTTTCACCAACCGCGATGTGGAAACGCATGTGGAGCTCAACAGCGGGGAAACGCTGGTTATCGGCGGATTGAAGAGCAGTTCGCGCAACGTCAGTGAAACGCGGGTGCCTATATTGGGCCGTATCCCGCTGCTCGGCCTTTTGTTCAAGTATAAAGACGTCACCGAAGAGCAACGCTCACTCTTCCTGTTTATTACCGTAGAAGTGGTGGAATAAATAACATTTTATGGCAGAAATAGAGACACAAAAAAACGAAGCCAAAATTATTGCGCTCAGCAGCCCCAAAGAAGGCGCGGGGAAAACTACCCTGACGCTGAACTTGGCCTTGGGCTGGGCGGGTATACAAAAAAGGCCGGTGCTTATTGTACCGCTGGACCCGCTGGCGCGTCAGGAACACAGTTTTTATTTGGATATTAAGAAGCCCGTCAGCGTGGCCGATATTTTGCGCACGCTGGGCAATGCCAATATTGCCGTGGTGGGGGGGCTTTTGCGCGGCAAGGTGTCCATGTCCCAATGGGGAGTGGGCGTATTGCCTTTGGGCAACACCCGCGCGCAGGTGGCCGCCATCAGTCCTAAAATTTTAATTCCCATTTTATCGCGTCTTTCCCAGACGTTTGACATTTTTTTGGATGTGGATTCTTCCTTCCCCATGCAGGCTTTTGCTTTCGATATTGCCGACAAAATATTTTGGGTCTCTAACGCAACGCGTACGCATTTAAATTCCACGGTGCTTTTGTTTAACGATTACAAAGAACAGAGCTACCCTATGGAACGCCTCAGCGTGATTTGCAATCAATATGATATGCCCGGTTCCATTCCGTATGAGGAAGTGGAAAAGTTCTATAATTCACTGGGCCGCGATATTGATGTGTTTTTACCGTGGGACGAAGGGATTATGGCTTCTTCCAACCGCAAGGAAGTGGAAATTATTACCAACCCTCAGTCCGAATGGATTAAAGGCTTGCGTTTGGTGCTGGCCAAAATACGTGATTTAACGCCCGCGCCGAAAGATTGGACGGCATCCGTCAGCGACGAAGAGTTTACGCAGGCTTCCAAAGAAATATGGAGTCCCATTTTCGGAGGGGGCGGCTCCGGCGCGCCGGAGGAAAGCCACATAGCGCAAGAGGACGAATCCAACAAAACCAAACTGTCTTTCTGGGATGAATTGAAACAAAAAATCCACAAAGATGTAGTGCGTACTCTGGAAATAGAGCGTATTGTCATCAGTGATGAAAGTACGGCCAGCGCACAAACGCGCAAACGCGTGGCAGCCATTGTGGAAGATATTTTGCAAAAGCAGCCCAATTTACAGTTTTCACGGGATCAGCGCAGCCGTTTTACTTCGGAACTGCTGGACGAAATTTTAGGATTGGGGCCGCTGGAAAATTTAATGCGTGACCCGAGCGTTACCGAAATCATGGTCAATGCCTTTGACAAAATCTTTATTGAGCAGCGGGGTAAGCTGACCCTGACCAAATATAAATTTAGAAATAATGAGCAGGTGGTACAGGTAATTAAGCGTATCGTTTCTCCGTTGGGCCGCCGTATTGACGAATCCGTGCCGCTGGTGGACGCCCGCTTGAAAGACGGTTCCCGCGTCAACGCCATTATTGCGCCTTTGGCCGTATCCGGCCCGACGTTGACCATCCGCCGTTTCTCCCAGAAACCTTTCGGGCCGGAAGATTACTTCCGTTTCGGCACCATCAGCCCCGAATGTATGGAGTTTTTGGAAAAGTGCGTGCGCATTCGCAAAAATATCATTGTCTGCGGGGGTACCGGTACCGGTAAAACCACTTTCTTAAACGCTTTGTCCGGCTATATCGCCGATGACGAACGTATTATTACGGTGGAAGACACGGCCGAGCTGCGTTTGCAGCAGCCGCACTGGGTGTCTTTGGAAAGCCGCCCTCCCAACGTGGAAGGAAAAGGGCAAATATCCATTCAGGATTTGGTCCGCAACTGTCTGCGTATGCGTCCGGACCGCATTGTAGTAGGGGAATGCCGCGGCGGCGAAGCGCTGGACATGTTGCAAGCCATGAACACCGGCCACGAAGGTTCTCTGACCACCATTCACGCCAATACGCCGCGCGACGGTCTGTCCCGTCTGGAGGCCATGTGCATGCAGGCCAGTGCCGATTTGCCTATTTTCGCCATCCGCGAAATGATTTCTTCGGCTGTGAACATGATTGTGCAGCTGTCGCGTTTTTCCGACGGGTCCAGAAAGGTGACCTATATCACTGAAATGCACGGTCAAAAAGACGGGGAAATCCAGTCTACGGACTTGTTCCGTTATGTACAAACAGGGGTGGATGAAAACGGCAAGGTGCAGGGCGTTTTTGCCCCGACGGGGAATTTACCCACGTTTTATCGTGAATTTCAGGCTAAAGGCGTGCCCGTATCCGAAGAAGTATTTACAAAAGGTGCGGTAAAACTCAATGAAAGCGGAGAGCCAGACTTGGCCTCTCTTCAACAGCGGCCCAGGCCTCCGCAAGTCCCTCAGCCGCCGGCTAAGCCGCAGCCATAGGAGCAAGCCATGAAAAAATATCTTTTGTGGGCTGTCATATTGGGCGGGATATTGGGGATGATATCCCCGCGCACGGCTTTTGCCCGCGCCCTGGACCATCGGGACAAAAAACAGATTCAGTGTGCACAGTTTAAAATGGAAGTGTTGGCCCGGTTTTTTGACGTTAGCCGCACGGCCGATCAAAATAAATTCGCCTATCCCGATGTTTGCGGTTCGGGGTTGGAAGGCAAGGAAATTACCATGCCGCAATGGTTCCCCGAAGACCTCAAACGCATGGAAGATGTGAAGGTGATTTATATTGAAGGGGAAGGGACGCTAAGCGAGGCAACCCTTTGGTATCGTACTTTTTCTAATATTTATGCGTTTTTGGCCCGTGCCAACAATGCGCTGGATCCGAATCAGCCTATTGTCCTGCCGGAATTGTCCAGGGGATATGTGTCCAACCGTATTAGTTTAATGGCGAACCTGGATCATTTGAATAAAGATTTAACCCGCGGCTCGGTCGTGTACAGTATGAAAGACAGCATGCAGGGCCGTGCCCGCGCCATGCTGGCCACGCTGGAAGTTATGAACCGCGAGTTTTACAGCACGGTGGAATCTTTTACCAGCGCCGCTTCGCAGAAGGATGACAAGTACCGCCAGTCCGTGATGGCGGTGGTTACCCTTTCCAACCAGCTGTGGCATGAATTTTTCTCCGCCCCTATTCCCATGGAATTGCCGAAAGAAGAGCTTTTCCGCGTAACGGAAGGGGAACGGTTGTTTAATGCCCTGCTTTTGGTGCTGGGAATGGCCTGCGTGGGGTTTATGGTGTATTTCCTGTTAAAAAACAATGAGACATATGTGCAGCAGCGTTGGGAAGAATACACCCAAAAAAGCACGGCTTGGGCCGAAGATTTTAACCGGCAATTTTTGACCATTGATGTGCGGTATATCGTATTTGGCACCGTGGGAATTTTTGCGGCTTTTGGGTTGTTTTTAGGCATTTCCACCGGCGGGTTCGGGGGAGTGTTTTTGTTTTTCCTGGTACTGGCCGCTGGCGTCATGATATCGGTGCGCATTCCGCCGATTGTGCTGGATACGCTGAAGAAAAGCCGCGGCCGGAAAATCAATGCCCAGCTGATGGATTCTCTGATTTTGCTTTCCAATTCGTTGCGTTCGGGCATGGATATTGTGCAGGGATTTGAATTGGTGTCTCATGACATGCAGCCTCCGATTTCTGATGAATTTGGGCTGGTTATTAAAAACTACCAGTTGGGCACGCCGTTTGAGAAGGCCTTGGAAGGACTGGATGAACGCGTGGAAAGCCGTATGCTTTCTTATACAATTAAGGCTATTATCATCCAGAGGCAGGTGGGCGGTAATTTGACGGTTATTTTCTCCCGCTTGGTGGAAAATATCCGCGAAGAAAGCAAACTGGAAGAGAAACTGGATGCCATGACCGCACAGCAAAAAATCCAGTCTATCGTGGTAGGCATTATGCCGGTCATCATGCTGGGGGTCATGTTTATGTTCCGTCCGGATGAAATGTTGGCCTTTTATACCACGCCGGTGGGCCTTATTGTGCTGTTCGGATGCATGGTGTGGATTTTGATTGGCATGAAACTGATTCAAAAAATGGGCGAGGTAAAGGTATAAGCTTATGAGCGGCGGGCTTTCCATAGTATTGTTTATTTTATTGGGCATCGGCAGTATTTCTGTATTTGTCACGGTGCTGACTTTGCTTTCTCCCAAAGGAGAGCAGACGCAAATCGTGGACGTTTCCGCGCGCCGGTTTAAATCTTCCTCCAGCTTTGCCAGATTACAGCCGGAAACAAAGTGGACGGACCGTCTGGCGGTATTTGTGCTTAATTCTTTCCATCTGGAACGCCCTTTGGAGCAAATGCATATGCAGCTGGGCAGCCCCGATATGCCGCAGCCGGTGGATATATTGTATTATAAAATTATCTTTGCCTTTGTAGTCCCTGCCGGCGGGATGTTGCTGTTCCACAGCATTTGGGCCGTCGTGTTGGTGCCGGTGGGCTTTTATTTGCCGGATATTATATTGAAAAGCCGTATCCAGAAAAGACAGGCTGAGATTTTGGGCAATTTTTCCAGCACGGTGGATTTGGCGGCCTTGATTATTGAGTCCGGTTTGGACTATTTGACGGCATTTGAAAGAATTATTAACATCGCCAAGAAGAAGACCGTTTTGGAGGAAGAACTGGAAAAAACCCTGAATGAAATTAAACTGGGTTATTCCCGCCGTGAGGCATTGGAGCGGTTTGCCAACCGTACCGGCGTGCAGGAAGTGCGTTCGTTGGTCGGATTGATTATTCAGTCGGATGAGCTGGGTACCAGCCTGGTGGATTTGCTGCGTAATTTTTCTTCCGATTTGCGCAGCCGGCGCATGAGCCGGGCCGAAAAGCTGGCCGCACAGGCATCCACCAAGATGCTGTTCCCGTTGTTTATTTTCATATTCCCGACGATTTTTATTTTAATTCTGTCGCCCATGATTAAAGGCCTGCTTTCGCAGGGGCTGAGCTTTTGAGAGGATATATTTATGAAAAAATATTTTTCCCTGTTTTTGGTCTTGTCCTTGGTTTCCGTCTCGTTTGCCGCGCCTTTGCGCCAGCCCAATCCCATCCGTCAGCATGGCAAGGAAGAAGGGATGATTTTGGATTTGAATAAAATAACCCTGGGTACGTTAAATGACGTGGAAGAAAAAAAACAGTATCTCTCTACGGTGCAGCTGGAGAAACAGCGTATCCAAAATTATATGTTGCGCCAAGTGTATGAAAATGCTTACACATTATACCGCCATGGGGATTACCAGCGCGCGCAGGAACTGGCGCAGACCATTTTAAGCATTGATCCCAACTTTACCCAGGCTTCCACGCTGGCCAAGCAAGCCGCCAATATGGGGGCGTACGGGACCATTTCCGAAGCGGAAGTGGTGGAGGCCAAATTCCAGGAAGCCAACCGCATGTATGACTCCGGCCGCCTGGTGGAAGCCAATGAAAAGTTAGATGAAATTTTAACGATTCAGCCCTATAATTCCAAAGCCGCGGCCTGGAAAAAACGCGTCGACAAAGATATTGCCCAGGAATATAACCGCCGCGGGGATGTGGCTTACGAAGAACAAGACTACCAGCGCGCATTGGACAACTGGTATAATGCGCTGATTATCCGCAAAGATGACCCGGCGCTGGTAAACCGCATCGCCCAAACGGAAAATTTATTGCGCAAACAGCAGGTAAAAGAATTAATGGAAGAGGCCATGACGTATTATAACCAGGGCCGCTTTACGGAATCTTATGCCATGTTTGAACGTATTACCAAAATACAGCCCGGCGATATCCGCGCCCAGCGATATATGATGCAGTTGAAAGAGGAGATTATACAG
Organism: uncultured Elusimicrobiales bacterium; assembly: GCA_944324695.1. Taxonomy (GTDB): domain Bacteria; phylum Elusimicrobiota; class Elusimicrobia; order Elusimicrobiales; family Elusimicrobiaceae; genus Avelusimicrobium. Next base: position 9,311 of record CALUXH010000064.1, read on the forward strand.
ACGTATTTTACGGCGGGGAATAATTCTTATCGGGCGCAAAAATATGATTCCGCTATTAATTATTGGACCAGCGCTAAAAAGTGGGGGGCGGACGCTTCCCATATGGACCGCCTGATTAAACAGGCCCGTAACGCCAAGGAGGATGCTTTGCGCCGCCGCCAGGAAGCCGTCCAGCAGGCCGCAGAGCAGGCCGCCCAGCAAGAAGCGGAACAAGAACCGGAACCGATAGAGGAAGAACCCATTGAAACGGTAACGGTGGAATCCGGCGGAAATATCCTGCAGCCCAGCGGCAGCGTGCCGGGAACGGATGTGAACTCCGTTACGGACGGCATCGGCGGGGCGGCCACGCGGGTTTCCCCGGAGGCTACGGCGGCTTCGCGGCAGAAATATTTGGAAGGGCTGGCCGCTTATCAGCAAAATGATTATGAACGGGCCAGAGAGGCGTGGATTGCGGCCAGACAGCTTGACCCTGGCAATACGGACGCGGCGCAGGGCTTGCGCACCGTGGAAGAACTGACCGGCGTGCGATAAGCGGGAGAGAATATGAAACTGACATCCAAGTGGATATTGTGGTTTGTTTGTGTGGCTTTGTATGCAGCCGTCATAGGCGGGTTGTTCTATTATAATATGTTCAAGTTTGTCTTTGACAAAAAGCTGCAGAACGAAATGGTGGAAATGGTGCGTTTCCGCGCGCCGCTTTTGGTGTCGAGCCTGGCCGCCCGCCCCCGCGGGGTGGCCACTTTCCAGGAAAGCGACCTGATGATACAATGGAAACGCAATGACGCGCGTATTCGGGACCTGGTTTATCTAAACGACGACGGCTCCGTCCGCTGGCATGAGGATCCCCGGTTTATTAAAATGTCCTACGCCGATTATAACCAGGAAGTGGTGTTCCCTACGGCGGCTGTTTTGCTGGCCATTCGTGACCGCGTGCCCAAAGCGTTGCTGTTTGACGACGGTAATTATTATGATATGGCCATTCCCGTGTTGGCTAAAGACACGGTGGCGGGGGTGGTGAATGTTACTGTTTCCCGCCAGGAATCCAAAACGCTTATACGCCAGTCCATGGTGCGTTATGCCGTGGGGGCGTTCATTATGATTTTGTTGATCGGCGGAGTATTGTATTTGTTCCTGCTTTTAAAAATTATTCGCCCGCTGGAAAGCCTGAAAGACGGGGTGGACGCCGTATCATTAAACCGTTTGGATCTGGCCTATGATCCGCGGGCGGACGAAATCGGCGACGTGGCCGTGTCTGTTACGGCGCTTTTAGGCCGGATAAAAGAAGACATTAAGGGCTTGGAAAGCGCCGAGATCATGTCTTTGGAAAAAGAACAAAAATGGTGGAAAACCATTTTGGCCGTTACGGTGCCCCACGGAGCGCGTGCTTTGGTAATAGATGAAAATAACAATATTTTGTATACCAATTTTGAAATGAATATCAAGAAAAAGGGCCCTGTGCACTTGCTGGATATTTTCGACGGGCGCCAGCAAAGCATTATCCAAGTAGTCGGGGAAGCTATGGAGAACCCCGGCAAAGTGCTGCGCAGCAGCATGATGAATAAAAATGTAAAGTGCCTGGTCAAAGCGGTGCAGCTGCCCGATGACGCCGGCAAAGACCGCATGTTGCTTGTATTGGAGCCTGAAAAATCTTTATAATAGTAAAGGGGAATTTTCCCCGGGAGAGCTTATGAAAGTGGAAATTAAGAAAGTCGGTGTGTGGAATGTGGTGTTTTCCTCCTTTTCCGTGGCCGTTTTTGTGGTAATGCTTATCAGCGGTATTATGGGAATGTTCAGCCCGGACGTGACGTTCAATCTTTCCTTTTTAATGAATATGATTATGTCCGCTATTGTCAACACCCTGTTGTTTTTGGTGTTTACCGTTTTCTTCCTGCTGGCTTATAATATTTTATGCGGCATCGGTATCCGCGGGGTGTCCGTGGAATTGGAAGACAAAGAATAATTTGGGTACAGGAGAGAATGAAATGAAAAAGTGGATTGCTTTGGCAGTGGCTTGTTTGACAGCTTCTTCGGCGTTTGCCGCAGCTAAGACGGCGGCAAAGACGACCGATACAAAAAACACCCCGTCTAAAATTGAATTTGTCGTAGTGGAGTCGGAAGACTATACCGCCGGGCAGCAGGATCCGCAGCTGGCGCCGGGGCTGGCCCGTTTTTTAGGCGGTGAAGCGGAAGTGACCGCTTTGACGTATGAGCAGGCGCAGCAAGACCCGAAGCTGGCCAATATGGATTACAGCTTTTTGCCGTTGTATTTAATTAAAAAAACGCCGGATTTGCGCGCCAAGCTGGAACAGCAAATTGCTGCCGGCTATGTGCAGGAAAATGACGACTACCTTATTTTCCCTCATTTAACCCGTACCGGCGTATACCGTGAAAAAGAAGCCAAACCCGGCCTGCTGGAAGTGTTTGTGATGTCCCAGTGTCCGTTCGGAGCCATGGCGGAAAATTTAATCATTCGGGCCCAGCAGGAGGGTAAAATCCCGCAAGATGTAAATGTTAAGCTGCGCTATGTGGTCAGCTATAACCCCCAGAGCGGCGCCTTCCAAAGCCTGCACGGTTCTGCGGAATGGGAGGAGAATGTCCGCCAGTTGTTAATAGCCAAATATTACCCGAAAAAACTTTGGAAATATTTGGAAATCCGGAACAAAGACTACCGTTCCAGCCGTTGGGACAAAGCCATGGATGAGGCGGGCATTAATTCCAAAAAAATCATGAAAAAGTTTGATACGGAAGGGGTGGAACTGCTCAAAGAAGAAGCGGCGTATAGCCAGGAGTATAACATTAGCGCGTCCCCTACCTTCTTGTGGGAAGGCAAGGAAGTGTTGGACTTTGGCGGCGTGGCGCAAAAGCCAGGGTTGGAATTTTTAAATCCGGCGCTTGGCCGTCAGGGCGGAGCGGCGGCTCCTGCCGGCAGCTGTTGACCCATTTTTATAGACATACCGGCGGGGGCTTGGGTTTCCGGGCCCCCGTTTTTGAAAGTTCTGCCAATTTAGCATGGAAGCGGGGTTTGTGGTGAAAAAACATACGGGCACTTTGTTTTCCAGAGCGGTCTGGGCTTTATCCGTAGTGTCTGCCGTGCCGGTGTTGCTCATCGGCTGGCATGTGCTGCGTGTGGACGGCCGCGTGCTGCAAAACGAAATGTTGGACCGCCAGCGTACTGTCGCCGTGCAAATAGCTTCCATTATATCCGAAGAAGTCAGCCAAAAAGTGCAGTTTTTTTCTACGTTTATGGATTTGCACAGCGATTTTGGCGGACACCCTTTTGTTAATAAAGAAGATATTGACTATTTGCGGGAAAAAAATCCGGCCATCACCCATATTTCCATACTGAATTCAAAGGGTCGTTTGTTGTTTTATTCCGGAGACGACGGCGGGCGCTTCAGTTATGTTTCTGAGCTGGACAGCATTTTGCGCGCCTGTGTACAAAGCGGAAAGGAATATATCGGTTCCGTTAACCGGGACAGCAACCATTTGTATGTTTTAATGGCATTCCCCGTGCGGGAGCATCGTGCGGACGCCCGGGTGTCCGGCGTATTGGTGGCGGAAATGGATTTGGGCGGTTTGGGCCTGGCCTTGGAAAAGAATTATCCGAAAGATATGTTTGTGGCCGTAGTCAGCCCCGACGACAATTTGATTTCTTATTCCGGTGTTCCGGGAGGATTGGTTCTAACGCCTGATGACTCTCTGCGTGTTGATCTTTTCCAATGGGGAAAGGAACTAGACGGCCGCAGCGGCGCCCATATCAAGACTGTGCAGGGAAAAGGGGTTTTAGTCAGCCGCGCTGAAGTGCCGGTTTTGGACTGGGCCGTATATGTAGAGCAGCCTGCGGATATGCTGCGGCGGCTGTTTTGGGCAAGCACGATTCATTCGCTGTGGGACATTGCCGCTATTTTGTTGGTTATGATCGCTTTTGTGTTGCTGGTCTCCTATTTGGTTATTATTCCGATTATCCGCCCCGTGCAGCGTTTGCAGGAGGCCGCCGTCAAGCTGGAAAGGGAAGACGATTATATGCCTACGGAAAAAGACCTGATTATTCCGGACAATGAAATCGGTGAGCTGGCGCGGGTGTTTTTGCATATGGCGGCCGTATTACTGGAGCGGAAAAATGCCATTTGGGCCGCACAAAAAGAATTAGCCGTTATGAACCGGGAACTGGAACAACGCGTACAGCTTCGTACGGAGGAATTAAAAAACGCTACGGAAGAACTGGTCAAGTCCGAGCGTTTGGCCGCCATTGGGCAAATGGCTTCCATCATCAGCCATGAAATCCGCAACCCGCTGGCGGTTATCAGCAATGCCACACGTCTGATTAAGACCATTGTTCCCCCGTCTAACCCTAAGCTGATTAAACAGTTTTCCATTATTGAATCGGAAATCCGCCAGGCCAACAGCATCATCAGCGAAGTGCTGGGCTTTGCCCGCAGTCGGGAAATGATATTGAGCGTTATTGATTTAAACAGTTACTTGCATGACATTATTCAGTCGTTTCCTGCGCCGGCGGGCATCCGCCTGCGTGAAGAGTTGGACCCCGAGAGCGCCCGTCTGAAAGTGGACGCCGAAGAGATAAAGCAAGCCTTGCGCAATTTGATATCTAATGCCTGCGAGGCCATGCAGGGCCGGGGCACCGTGACGGTAGGCAGCCGCGTGGGCAAGACGGCGGTGTGTATTTATGTGGCTGATGAAGGGCCCGGGATTTCCGCCGAACTGAGAGAAAAAATCTTTTCTCCTTTTTTCACCACCAAAGCCCGCGGTACGGGGCTGGGGTTGGCTGTAGTGCGCAAAACTCTCAGCCGTCACAAAGGCAAACTGTTTATATCCAGCGAAGAAGGAAAAGGGGCCGTTTTTGCGCTTTATTTGCGGATTTATCATAAAACCGGAGATACAAGTTATGAATGAACAGGTAAAAATTTTAGTGGTGGACGATGATGCCAATCTGCGGGAAACCTTGGCCGATTTGCTGGAAATAGAAGGCTATAAAGTATATCAGGCCGGAGACGGGAAAGAATGCCTGGATTTGGTGTCTTCGGAATTTTTTAACGTTATTTTGATGGACTATAATTTGCCCGGGGAATCCGGACTGGATTTAATTCGTAAGATTCGCGCTTTTAACCAGGACAGCCAAATTCTGATGATTACGGCGTATGCTTCGCTGAATTCTATTATGGAAGCTATGAAGGAATCGGTGTATGATTTCCTGATTAAACCGGTGGATTTCGATTACCTCAAGCGCACCATTAACCGGGCGTTGGACAAATATTTCCTGGAACGCAGCAATAAAGAATTATTGGCCCAGCTGAAAGCGCAGAATGCGGATTTGGACCGTCTTAATAATATGAAGTCCAAGTTCTTTTCCATCGTGTCCCACGATTTGTCCAACTCGCTGATGACGCTGAAGATGAGTTTTGACATGCTGAAAAAGAAAATGACGCCCGACCCGGATCAGGCCAAAAAAATTTCATATATGGATGAGTCTTTGGATCAAATAGAACACCTGATTAAAGACCTGGTGGACTGGGCTGCTATTGAAAAGGGCAAGCTGCGTATTGAAAAAGCCAACTTTGAATTGACTGCCAGCCTGAAAAAAACCGCCGAGATTTTTAAAGATAAAGCGGCCAAGCGCGGCATTGCCCTGTCTTTTGAAAGCGTGGGGGAAATACCCGTATTTGCCGACGAGAAACGCATCCGCCAGGTCATCTCCAATATTTTGGAAAATGCCGTGCGGCATACGCCGGACGGCGGGCGCATCGGGGTAACCGTCAGCAAACTGGATGAAAAAAATGCTAAAGTGTCGGTATCGGACTCCGGGGACGGCATTGACCCGGAAGTGGCCCCTTCGCTGTTTACCAGCTTTACGCAGGTGGGAGATAAAAACCGCGTGGGTCGGCTGGGGCTGGGGCTGTCCATCGCCAAGGATATTGTAAACAACCACGGCGGACGGATTTGGGCGCACAGCCAGGGGTTGGGGCATGGCGCGTCTTTCAATTTTACTCTGCCGATAGGCAGCCATTAATTTGACGCAACACTGGAGCGAAAAACACATGAATAAAAAGAAAAAAGTCAGAGTGCTTATTGCAGATGACCAGACGCTTTTTCGCGAGGGCATCAAAGACGTGCTGACCGGCGAAAAGTGGATCGAAGTCGTCGGGGAAGCTGCCGACGGTCTGGAGGCCGTGGCTCTGTCCAAAAAATTAAAACCCGACGTGGTGCTTATGGACATTAAACTGCCCAAATTGGACGGTATTTCCGCCACCCGGCAAATTCGTGCGGCTGCGCCGGAAGTCAATGTGCTGATGCTGTCCTCTTTTGAAGACGAAGCCCACGTGCTGGATGCCATCCAGGCGGGCGCCAACGGGTATTTGTCCAAAATGCTTCCGGCGGCGGAGTTGGTCAATTCCATTAAAACTTTCACGGCCGAAGGGTTAATGATTCCCCAGCAGCTTATGGGCAAGCTGTTGCACGGGCTGCGCCGTATGGGAGACGGCGGCCTGCCTACCCAGGCTACGCTGACCAAGACGGAAATAAAAGTCATGGACTATTTGGGCAAAGGCCTGAGCAATAAAGAGCTGGCCAAAGAGCTGGGCTGCAGTGTCAAAACGATTAAAAATCATTTGAACAGCGCCTTCCATAAACTGGGCGTCAGCAGCCGTACCGAAGCCGTGGTAAAGGCCATTGAAAAAGGTCTGATCTCCTCGGAGGGGACCAAGTTTGAGGATGAATGAATGCGCGCTTGCGTTAAAAGGCGCCAAATCCGCGCGTCGGCGCGGACAGGCATCTATTGAATATGTGCTGATGCTCAGCAGCATATTGGTGGTGCTTTCGGCGTTTTTAACGGCTTTTCACAGCGACATCGCGCGTTGGTTTTTTATGTTCATCGGCCAGCTGCTTACGAGGTAAATGGCTTATGTGGGGTATGGGAAAAAGTATATTGTCCGGCCGACGGGCGCAGGTATTGCTGCCCGCGGTCATGCTCGCCCCTATTTTCATGCTGCTCATTTATCTGTTGTTTGAAACGGCCAAATTGTCCATGAGCAAAGTGCGTGAGCAGTTCGCGCTGGACAATGCCGCCTATTCCCAAATGTCCAGCACCAGCGCGTATTTAAATGCGTTGGCGCAGGTAAACGGCGTGTTGCCCTATCGTGTGATGAAAACCATGAGCCAGGAACTGCTGGCCAAGCAAACGGCAGAGGACGATGAAGAAGTGACCGTTTTTGACGTATTTTATAAGGCGGGGGCCTTTCCGGCCGCAGGGCCCAGCCATGACATCGGCCCCAACGGCGCGGTGAATAACCCCCGGCCCGAACCGGAATCCAACAACTGGAATTTCCAGTATTACAAAGGCAAACGCGCCAACTGGGCCAAAGAGGACCCGCAGGACGATTTTGACGAAGAGGAAAAATACGTTTTAACGGATAAAGATATTGCGGACAATTACTTTTTCGGATCCTCCGGTCTCGGCCTGGCCGCCATTAAAGAGTACGCCACCACTTTGATCCGCACAGGGTCTATTTACGCTTCCCAGACTTACGTGTATAATGACCTGGTGAAAAACGCGCGCATGTTCCGGCAGGCTTATTTTTTAAACGTGCGTAATTGCCGCGAGTCCACCTGTGCCCGCCAGTCCGCAGCCGTTATGGAGCGTTATTCGGTGGAAAGCAAGCCGTTTGAAATCAATGAGACGCGTTATTACGTATCGGCGGATTATCAGGGCGCCACCATGCATTCTGGCGCTTATCCCATTGATTTGAAAATGGAGGAGATTCTGGGGGCCAAGCTCTTCCAGTTTGCATATTTGACTCCCCAGAGCCGCAGCATTTTGCGCAAGCTGGAGCGCGGCGTTACGCTGAAGCAAAAATATACGCTGCCTTCCAACAGCTTTAATATTAACCTGACGCAGCGTTATAACCCGTATGTGCGCAATACGGTATATATGTCTTGCCCCCGCTCCGGCAACAACTGCGTCTGGCCCAACCCTATTTCCAAATACAGCACGAGGATAGGACCGTGATGAAACTCAATCGCTTATTTGTTGGCCGCCGGGGCCAGGCCACCACGGAAACGGTGCTTTTGTTTCCCGTGCTGATTATTTTTATGCTGTTTATTATTAAAATTTTTGGTCTGTTGGTGCTCAGCCAAAAGGTGGAAATCGCCGGTTTTTACGCGGCGCGCCGCTACCAGCTGCAAAGCCATATGACCGATTCCCTGCAGCGCTGGGACAGGCGTTTTTTGGAGAAAGACATTAAGAAAAAGGTGGAAGAGTACCTGGGTTTTAATAATGCCGGCATGCGGCGGTTTTTGAGTTTGAAAAGTTTTGATTTGGATATCAACACTTCCGGTACATGGCACCGGGTGGTGCTGACGGTGCGCACCCGTGCGCCGCATATTAAATTTTTGTGCGATTACGACAAACAAGAGCTGTGTCAAAATGAAATGACCTGCTATAAAGGGTTTGAGTTTTTGTGTGAAACGGGCGGCCAAATACAGGTTATTAAATACATCGGCCCCAACGAGCGCGTGCTGCCGTGGATGCGCCCGGATTAAACCCCTTGACAAAAGGGCCGCAGCCGTTTATACTGTTAGTAGCACCAGGTGTGCGGCATTTTGAACTCTGTGTTTGAGCGTAAAGCGTCGGATTTTACGGGTCAGCAAGAGTGTATTTTTATATCTGTGTTTATGAGGTGGCGTTATGTTTAACCTTTTTAATAAATCCAAGGTTCGCACCGGGAAGCAAACCGTTTCCGCCGGTCAAAAGCCCGCCGCGGGCCAGCCGTCCGGGGCCAAAAAGCAGGCCCCGTTTGCCGCTTTGGGCAAAACCTGGGCCAAGCTTAATAAAATGGACCGAAAGCAGGCCTATACGTGGGGCTCCATTGCCGTAGTGGCGCTGCTGGCCCTGATTACGTTTGTTTCCGCCATGGGGGGCAACGAGGAAGATTTTTCCGGCTTTGAAACCCGCGGTTATGACCTGGCCAACATGCCTTTCTCTTCCGACGAAGCGGAACAATACCTTTTAGCGACCAAATATCCGGATATGCAAAACAGCACGCTTCCGCCGGGCCTGTATTCCAGCGCGGAGAAAGAGGCCCGCCAGGAGGAAGACGCGCAGGCGGCTGAGCAAGAGCAGCAGTCCTGGGAGGCGGAAGAGGATTCTTCTTCCGACTATGTGCCCGGGCGGTATTACGGCGGCGGCGGTGGCGGCGGCAGGCAGCGTGCGCCTACGCAGGTGGGCGCGCTGAACAGCGCCAGCCTGAAAAGTGCCGGCGGATCCGGCATCAGCGGCACCTTTGGCCCCACGGGGGATTTTTCCAATTTCCGCAGTCAGGAAAAGGGCAGCGACGTGTTTGTGCCGCAGCAGGGCTCTGCGGGTAATGCCCGTAAAGCGCTGTTTACCAGCGCCATGGGCAGCCGCGCGGCCGCCGGCCAGCTGGACAATCGCCTGGCCAATGCCAAAAAAGCCATGCTGGGCAATGTGCAGGGCAGCGCCGCTTTTATGAATGACAGCGGCGCGGTGGACCTTTCCAAGGCCGCCGGCCTGAACCTGGACCCGAACGCTCCCGTCAGCTCGGCCGATCCCAACGCGTTTAACGACGCGCTGGACGCCGCCCATGACGATGCGGGGAATGATGCGGCGGATCAGGATGAAGCCGAATGGTGGCAAACCATGTTGCAGGATTTGGCAAAGCAACTGGTCCAAGGGGTTCTGTCTATGGGCTTGAATGCCACACAAGGAGCGATAGATCAGGCCGTGGCGGCACGAAATGCGGGCGCAGCCGCATATCAGGAGTACATAGCGAATTCGCCCAACTATCCTCCAACAACAGTCAAGGGGGTCGTTCCTACTGACCAATTGGGTGATTTAAAGCCGAGTGTTTTGGACCAAATGGGATTAGAATACAACGCAGACAAAACACTGTTAATGAAGGGGGATACTGTCGTAGCTAGAGCTTCTGTTAAAGATGGGGGTACTAGTTGGGACTATGAAGATGGACAAACGATTAAAATAGGCAACTGGGATGTAAAACAGATTGCAAAAAAAGATGAGAAGTGGTATGCGGAAAACTACCCACGGGAATATACCCAGGCAAAAGCCTATGCAAAACAGGCTGGATATAATGCCAGAAATAAAGTACCCCCCAGCAGAAAAGACTTTAGTGGAGGGCAAAGTAATAATCTTCCTAACCCAGCGTATGTAGCAGTAGGTACCACACAGACTGTGAACGGTCAAACATGGCGGCTTCAGGAACAAAACGGGACGAAAGAGTGGGTACTAGCTAACTAGCAGGAGTAAATTATGAAACTTATAAATTTATTTAAAAGAAAGACAGGCAAGCTGGCCCTTTCCCCCATGCAGGCGGTGGGTCTGGCCGCCGTGGTGGGCGTGGCGGGCATCGGCGCGTACCGCATGATGGGCTCGTCCGAACAGCCGGATTTGAATACGGTGTTTTCTTCCGGCGGGCAGGATGTGGTGTATGTGTCCGGTGCGTCCGGCGGCAGCTACGGCGGGGTGGTGTACGGCAGCGGCGGCGCTTATTCCGGCGGCGGGGAAATACAGTCCGGCATTCATACCACTTTGTCCAAAGATTTACAGCTGATGCAGGCCGATGCCGCGCGTGCCGATGCGTCGCAGCCGCAGTACGTCCAGCAGGAAGAGGAAATAACCGCTTATAAACTGGACGGGAACAGCGGCGGTCTGGGCATGGGTACCACGCTGGACCGGGAGAAAGCTTCTGTGGATATGGGCGGCAGTATGCAGGCCGTGCAGAGCCAAATAGCGGCTTTGCAGGCTTCAGTGGCGCAGCAACAGGAGGCCGCGGCGCAGCAGGCTGCGGCGGCACAAGGCGGGGACGCGGCTGCGGCCGCGGCGGCCGCTTTGCAGGGCGGTGGCAGGAACTGGGGGCAAATGGCCTCCGGCATGGCCCGTGCGTCGGGCAGTAATTTGAAATCTACGCCGCTCCAAGCTTCCCGGCACGAAGGGCAGACCGTCAGCGCTTCGGGCGTTTTGGGCGGCGGTGCGGCGGGCGTGCCGCCCGCATCCGGCGCTTTGGCCAACGGGGTGACGGGTATAGCCGGGGACCGGCGTTCTTTTTCACGCGCCGGGGATTATATCGGCATGGCGGACTCGCTGGAAGAGCTGCAGCGGATCTCCGGCAAGACGGCCGCCTCTTCCCACAACTCTACCGTGGCGACGGCCCGGGGCTTTTTGTCTTCGTCGCATTTGGCCGGCGGTATCTTCTTGGAAGGCAACGAAACGCTCAGCACCGGCGTGGGCAGCTCGGCGGATTTCAGCGCCAACAATTCTTTGAGCGGCCTGGGCGGCGCCATGGGGGGTATCGAAGAAGAAACCACCAGCTATGCCGAGGATTTAAGAACGTTGCATAAGAAACTTAAACATATGGCGAACAAGACAATGGTTTGTTCATTCTTGCCCATTGGTGTTAACCGTGCGTGTGCGCGCGGGCCTTACAAAAACGTGGAAGGTGATATAGACAAATTTAAAGCCAAGTGGAGTGAGACTCCTTATGAAAAGGAAAATGCGGACGGCCCCGTAGCCGACCGCGTACTGAGGTTGGCCAAGAATATTCGTGATACTGCGTGGGTACCTGTTTTGCCTAAAATACGTTATAATCAGAACGTCGGCGATATTTTTAACGCCAATGCGTCCGAAAATCTTGACAACGATGCTGTGGATTACAATACAAACGACGTAACCAGTCCATACGGCTCTTCTGCTGCAGATGACAGTCTGGATTTGAACGCACAGTAAGGCCCCGTGCCGCGGAGGGATTATGAAAAACATATTTTCTTTTTTCAAAAGCCGTAAAGGCAAAATAAACGTCGGCGGCCTGCTGGGCGTAGCCGCCACGGCCGGCCTGGCCGGCATGACGATGATGAGCTACGTCAACGCCAGCCCCGAACGTATGGAAAATGACGTGCTGCGCCGGATGTCGGAAATCCGGGACGGGGCGGGCTCACTGACCTTTGACGGCATACAAATCAGCACCGGCGGGCTGCAATTTGCCTCTCCGGAAGAGATTGCCGCGCAGGAAGGGCGGATTTTTGACGGCGGGGATACGGCCGCGGCGGCGATGGAAAACTTTTCCCTCCAGGGGCGCAACCTGGGCCAGACGGACGGACTGGGTATGGGGGCCAATGCCGCGGTGGAGTTGGGCCCTGACGGCAGACCTCTGCCTGGGCAGGGCGGAAGAGCGGACGGATCTGCCATTGGCGCGGCGGCCGCGGCGGCCAACCAAACCCAAATTAATAAACTGGGGGCGGCGCCGCAGGGGGGGCTGCAGCGCGCCACCATTGCCCGGGCGTCCGGCAGTAATTTAGGTTCTTCCTCCGGCGGAGGTACGTTCGGTCCGTCTTCTTCCGCCGCTTCCTCCGGCCGCAGGAGCGGTTCTTCCTCCGGCGGGGCGGGCTATAACTTTACCGGCGCCATGCCCACGGGCAGCAGCGCGCTGCTGGCCTCGGCCGACATGAGCGGCATCCGCGGCGTCAGCGGGGCCAGGTTTACGCCCGGCGGGCGGGACAGCCGCATCGGCAGCGGTTCGTCTTCCGAAGCGGGGAATAATTTGCGCGATATTGCCCGTCAGTCCTCCAAAGTGGCGGCAAACGCCCAAAAGAGCACCAGCTCCGGCGCCGGCCCGTTTTTGGCCGCCAGCAAAATGGCCGGCGGCGTGCAGGTGCAGGATGGGGATACAGTGACGCTGACGGACGGCACCCCGGCCGAATTTGAAGAAGAAATGAACAACCGGGAGCGCAACCTCGGCAGCAGTATAGACGATTTGGATAACACCGAAAACGAGAAAAAGGAACACAGACAGCGGCTTTGGCAAACTATGGCCGGATTGCTGGGGGCTACCATGTTGGGCATGATGACTATCGCCGCACTGAAAAAAAGTTTTCCGTGGGGATATGCCGCGGCGATTGTATTGGCGCTTGGTTTATTGGTGTGTATTGCCGCATTTATGACGGATATTGGAAAGTTTGGAGTCAAATATGGAAACTGGGGGCTTTGTTCTTTCTTTTTCGCTATGGGTGCGGCCATGGCTGCAGGGGTGGCCCTTGCATTCTGCAGTATTAAATTCACTGGGTGGCTTAACGGAGTGATAGAGGCATTAAAGAGCAATTGGGCCTATATGACTGGTTTTTCATTACTTTCAAGCGGTCTTGTGGGGCAGGCGTATTCTGCTGTTCCCTCTACTTTTAAAGAAGCTTGGGGTAAGGGCAGCGGCGACGACAGCCTGAAGAATGACTGAGGTGCACTATGGCAAAAGCAGACGGCAAAATGAAACGGTTTTTTATCGGGGCTTTGATATGGCTGGGCCTGTTGTCTTATATCGCGCTGTACTGGTACGCCGCCGCCGAACATAAGCAGGCCCGCCGGGAACTGGTGGATTTAAAGGCCCGCCAGCGGCTGGTGCAGGAACGGCGCGACAATGCCGCCCGCTGGGAGCGGGAAATGAAGGAGCAGCGTTTGCTGCGCCAGTACAACCGGGGCCGCGTCATCGGCGCGGACGGCAGAACCCTGAACTAACCCCGGCACAGGGGGCGGGCGGCCCGTCCCCCGAACAAAAGAGGATGCGGTTATGGAACGCAAACCGGCGGATGTCAGACAAGGACAAAGGGTCTTTTCCCCCATGCCGAGGGGAAATGCCCCTGCGCGTGTTCCGCCGCCCCGGCGCCGCCTGCGGCTCATTATGTGGCTGGCACTTGCATTTTTCCTCTTTTCCGTTATATTTATAATACCGGTGGGACGCGTGCCGCTGTTGCGCAACATTGCCTGGCTGATGGGTTTTAGCCGGGAGGCAACGGGTTCCATCAGCTTTGGCCGCGCGCTTTTGACGTGGGTAAGCGATGAAAACGGACGCACCTTTGCCGGCAGCTGGGACGGCTTGGCCGTCCGGGACAATGAAACGTCCCTGTTTAATTTGGCGCAGCGGCCGGATTTTAACCCGTCCGGCCCCGTTTCGGCCCTGTTTGATATCCGGCGGGTGAACGCCGCCCGCCGCGCACGGGGCCTTGGGCCGGAGGGCTTGGCCTCAGCGTACGCCGCCGGTGAGGAAGAAGACGCCTCCCGGGCCGTATCCGGTCCGGATGCGCAGGCCGCCCGCAGCGTTACGGAGAGCGGAGCCAGCAAAGAATATTATTTTGGTACGGACGCCGAACTGGCCGCCCGTGCGGCGGCGCAGGATCGCCCCGGCAGAGGGTCGGCCGATACGGCGAAACTGCTGCCTTCCGGGACGGGAGTGTCCGGTGCGGCGGGGACGGATTGGCTGGCTATGGCCACGGACAAGGCTTTCTTGTTGGAAAACAGCCAGCTGGATGCCGGATTGCAGGACGCGGCCGGAGGGACCGTGACATTAAGCAATATTGCCGGCACCGTGACCGCGGGGCAAAAGCCGAAGCGGGATCTGGCCAATATATGGCTGATGTCCAAAGCGGCGGACAAGGCCAAATACCTGATGCTTAAAAAGCAGCTGGCCGCGGCGGGGTATTTGGCCATGTCCGTGCCTAAGAAAGTGTATGATTCCTCCGGGCAGGGGGCCGGGGTGCGGCTGGACGGCAATGAAATGCTGGCCCTGGCTGAGGAAACCAACCAGCAGCTGCTCGATGAAGAGCAGTGCCGCAATATCGCCGTCGGAGCCAACAACACCCTGCTGGACAAAAGCCGGCAGGCCGATGCGTATATATCCGCTTTGCGCAACGTACCCAAACGCTGCGGCGACGATATGACGGGCTGGAGCCAGAATTTGCGCGCGGTCAAAACAAATTGCCAGGAAGTAAAAGAAGTGTATGAAAATATGCAGACGTTTTGCGGGACGAAAGTGGTGTCCGGATCCGGCACATGCGACGCTTCCCGGCTGGACAGCTATGAAAGTTCGTATAATGAAATTTGCGCGGGATATGATATGCTGACCGATGAGGAAAAAGCCGAGCGGGATGCACAGCTGGACGCCGTATCCGCTTATGTGGAGGAAGACGTGCTTGACACTTTTAACACCTCGGGCAGCGGCGCCAGCAATAAGTTTTTCCCCGAAAGCGAGCTCTAGGGGGCAGATTTTGAGCCGTAAAAGCAGTAAGCAGTACCGGTTTTGACGTGCCCGGGCGGCCGTTAAAACCCATCCGCTCCGGCGTATAAGCCGCCGGGGCAGCAACATAGGAGGCTGTTATGGCTGATAATAAAAAGGAAGCGTTTACGTTCAGCGATAAGATTAAAAACAGCAAGCCTGCTTTTAATCCGTTCGCCAGACGTGTTTCCTCCAAAATCGGCGCCAACGGCAAACCGAAAAAGACGATATTTGAGCGTACCAAACGGGACGCGCCCTTTTTCATTGCCGCTTTGGCCGCCTTGCTGCTGTTGCCGTTTTTGTATAAATACAGCGGCAGCATAGAGGAAACGGGTATTATTACTCCCGGTTCTGCCGATACGGTGTTTGACCCGTACCGGGACGGGATTGGCGGTGCATTTTTGGATGACCCGGACGGCGCCATCGCCCAATATACGGGGCGTGACCCGCTGTCTTTAATACAGGGGTTTGGTTCGCCTGCGCCGGAGGATGATTTTTCCGGAGATATTGTGGACTACCGCGTGCAGGACGGTTTGGACGACAATTATACCCCTGCGCGCCCTTCGGATTCTCCGCGTGCTTACGCCCCAGCGGCCACGCGCGCGGCTTTTCAGCGCCAGGCCACAAAAATCAATGAATTAGGCAGCGCCGGCCTGAACCTGCGCGGCGGAGCGGGAGTGCCGTTCCGTTTCGGCGGGGCCAGTTTAAAGCGGGCCGCCCAGGCCGATTCCGCCGGTGCGCCCAAACAGGGCACCAAGCCGGTGGCGTTGCAGCCGCTGCGCGCGGCGGACAGCCCGTCCCGTTCGTATTTCGGCCAGCCCGGTGCGGCGCAGGCGCGCGCTTCGCGTGAAGCCATGGGCAAAACCAATGCGGCGCAGGCCGTGCGTGACGCCATGTTTAATCCCGCCCGGACCAGCGCCGGCGTAGGCGGTCTGGGTTCCGGCACGTTCGCCCCCGGCGGCGGCGCGGGACAGATAAACCATACGCTGGACTTCAAGGGCATTACTCCCTGGTGGTGGGACATGATGAAAGAGCGTTCCCAGGAAGCCTGGAGATGGAAATATTTCCTGTGGAGGAAAAACTTTACCGAAGCGCTGGTCAAGTCTCTGGGTGAGCTGGCGGGGTTGTTTGCCAAAAATATGGGCTGCTGTCTGCTTACGGGCAACCAGGACTGCGATATGGATACGTTCCTGGGCGCTTCGCCGGAAAACAGCACTGCGGACACCTGCTGCGGTATAAAAGCCAGTTCTTGGACGCCCGGCATGGTGGCGACTTATGGGGAGTTCGGAGAGGCAAGCTGTAAGGCCTTTAAGGAACAGGGCAAGACGGATAAAAATTTCCAATGTCCTGACGGCGGTTGGAAAGCCGGCCGCAAGTATACCAAGAAGCAAAACTTCTTCCAGGTGCGCGGGGCCTGCCTGGGCGCCGTCGGTTTGGGCAGTGATTACGGACAGGGAACGCCCAGCCTGAAGCTGGTGCCGGACGTGGGCGACTGCGTCGCGCTCAACCGCACCCGGAACTACAGCGTAAAGCCGGAAGGCGAGGCGATGAAATGGCACATTTACCATTACCTCGTGACGCGCAATTACGTGCCCGTTACCCTGGACGACGGAACGAAATACGTGAACTTGTGCGACCAGCAAACGCCGTATGAGATCAGCAAGAACCGCGCGGCGGCGCTGGCCATGATACAGAATGCCGACTCTGACAGCTGGGACGATGCCCAGAAGATAGATAAGGAAATTGAAGCGTTGGAAAAGCAAATCAAGGGATATGCTGCTGACGATCCTAATAGAGCGAATCTGCAAAAAGCACTGAACCAGAGATACGCGGACCTTGAATTGCGCTTCAGCGAAGCCGTCAAGAAGGTAAAAGGCGATTCGCGCCACTTCAACAATCCGGTCAATGAAGACTTCTCCGACGCGTGCGTGGTGTACGTGTCCGAAAGCAACACGCTTCATTGGGATACGGACGTACAGACGACTATGGTGAAACTGCTCTCCAAGCTGATTAAGCAGCGCGGTTTGGCGACGGACGATGTGCAGGTGGCCGAACTGGCGACGAAGGCGTTTAAGCAGATGGACTGGGCGTTTATAGAGTCTTTTGCGTCCAAATACGAACTGGCCTATAAACCGGATGATCTGCCCATGCCGTACTGGCAGTTCTTTGACTACTACCTGATGCGCCGCGGAGACAATAAAGTCATTGCCGACCGCAAGTTCCGTCAGGAAGGAATAGACAGCGTGCCCGGAGAGAGATGCTACTTTGACAACGCCGTCAAGTTCTACTGTGAAGATACGGAAGGAGAGGATACCGCCGCCAAAGCCGTGTTGAGCTTTACCGAGGCTTATCAGGGCGGAGGTGAGCAGAATGCTGCAGACGTATCCGTTACGGCGGCTTTTGCGCCGCTGGACGGTTCAGCGGGCGCTGTCAATGAACAGAAGGTCCGAGGGACCGAACAGTCAGACGGGTCTTTTGTGTATTCATATACGAATCCGAAATGGTTCTCGCAGGATCAGGTTCAGCAGAACGGTGCGGGCGAAAAAGCCGGCGTGGTAACCTGGAGGCTGTACCGCGGCGGTCAAGCCGTCAAGACCGTCAGCTGCGATTACCATAATGAAGGGTCTGAGCCCATGGTGGAGACGGTTCAGCCGCCTCAGGTCGAGCCAAATCCTTCCGAGTTGCCGAGGAATAGAGATGTTACCATGTTGGCTCAGCGTATTACGGATATCCCGAGCAATCCGTTTGTGCGCAATGTGCTGAGAGGAACGGAGAACCCCGTCGCACCGCAGGGACAGGCATGGATAAAACTGGACGATCTGAAAGAAAAGGAAAAAGATGAAACCAGACTTTCCCAAGCCTATGCCGGCAGCCAAGCCGCCAAAACATATGTAGAGAAGATAATAAAGGCCTATAACGAGCGTGTGACTCAGAATAGCTCTCCTGGTGGTACTGTTGTGGAAATGGTGCGGCCTCAGAATAATTATCCCCAAGTGCCGGAAGTGGTGGATGCTATGCGCGTAGCACAGGCTTTAGGGGAGACAACTGTACCTAAAAATGTCGTTTGCGATATGGCCCGCGGCATTGCCTTGCAAAGTGAAGACTATACCCCTGTCCAGACTCGAAAGGGAAGGCATGATGACAATACATTCGGTTCGTTTGCCATTTACATGGGTAATGGGTATATGTATCCACACCTGAATCAGCTCGAGAAGGGAGGAACCATGGTGCCTGATTATCGCTTCTACTGTTTGGAGAATGGAAGGTATCTTTGTACTCCCGATTATGAATGGGAAAATTACATTTGGAAACAAACAGGAAAACCGCAAGCTGTAACCCAGAGCCAGCTGGCAGCGGCTACGAAAGAGGGACGCTCCTTTACTGGAACCTATCCGCTGGCTGCTTTAGCCCAAGGTCCGTCTGGTTGTGCTCCTGGACGCGCGGAACAGTGCCGTGACGAATATGTCCAAAATAACTCTAAGGTTTTCGGCATTACGGAAGAGTGTGAGTTAGAGGGAGGTATGAAGATTGAAGACGCTTTAGCCTATGTGGAGATCGTGGCGAAGCGGAACGGTACTTCGTATAAACCCCAGGCTAGTAACAAGGAAAAAGGAGATTCCACGGATAAGCGCAATGTTCAACGCTATACCCCTGGCTCTGACATGGGGGTAACTGATCAATCATAAAGTAGTATTTATCCCCGCCCTTTACAGGGCGGGGGTTCTTTACTTGTGAAAGCAATCCCCCGGCATAGCCGGGGGATATTTATTGTTTATAAAGCGGTGTGCCGGCTCAAAAGACTGCAGGGCCGGAACCCCGGCCCGGCCGGCATACCATAAACCCCGGGCTTAAGCCCGGGGCGTTCCATTCCAAAAACAAAATATTTTTATTTTGCTCCCGTACTGCCAAAGCCTCCGCTTCCGCGCGCCGTGTCGGACAGGGCCTGTGCCTCTTCAAAATCCGGGTACAGCGTGGGCAGCACCACCAGCTGGGCCACTTTTTGGCCTTGTTCAAAGACAAATTCCGTATCGTTTAAATTATACATGCACACTATCAGTTCCCCGCGGTACGGTGCGTCCACCAGGCCCGCCATGGCCTTAATGCCTTTGCTTTCCACGGAGCTTTTGCCCCAGATAATGCCCGAAGTGCCCTCCGGCAGTTCCACCGCCACGCCGGTATGCACGTTCGTCACCGCGCGCGGCGGCAGAACCGTGCGGCGCAGGGCAAACAAATCCGCCCCCGAGTCCGACGGATGGGCCCGGCGGGGAAGCAAAGCGTCCGGATGCAGTTTTTTTACTTTCATAAGCTACATGAGTTTGGCCATCTGTTTCAACGCCCCGTCCGCATATACTTTAACGGGGGCGCTGTCTTTTTTGACCATGTCGTTTAACTGTGCAATAAGGCTTTTGAGCAGACTGGAATCAAATTCTTTGTCCCGGGTGTAAAGCGCCGCGTCCGCACTGGCCAGCAGTGCGGCCATATACGCCGCCGCCCGGGCCGAATTGATGCGTATGTTCAAATTGGTGCTGCCCAGCCCCTGCCGGATATCCTCCACCGCCTGGCCTGCCATGAGCCCCAGGGCCAGGGCATAGGTGGCGGCGGGCTTTTTGTTATAGTTGGTTTTCAATTCTTTAATCACGGCCTGCTGCGTCCACTGGCTGTTTTTGGCCAGGGCGGATGCGACGGCGGCCGCGGCCTGGTCGTTTTGCTCCGTTTTGGCCATTTTCAGCAGTTGTTTGGCCGCGTCCTGCGTCTGCAAATCCCCCAGCCACTGGGCGGCCGCCGCGCGTACCTGCGCATCGGCGGATTTGGCGGCTTCTTTAAGGTTTTTGAGGGTGCTTTTTTCATCCTTGGCCAGCAGGTTCATGGCACGCTGGGCAAAGGCGGGGTCATAAATGTAAAGGTTGACGATTTCGTCCCGATAAGGACTCCCTTCCGGGTTCAAAATCGTGTAGGCGCTGGCGGCATACGCGCGGACGGCGTGGTCCTGGCTGGAAGCGGCGTCCTGCAACAGGGGGGCCAGCTCCTCATGCATGCCGCCCATGGCGGTTAAAATAACGGCGGCAAAAGTTTTTTTCAGCACGTTGCTGTCTTTAATCAGTATATTAAAGAGACGTCCTTCCTGCGCCGGCGGCGGCGTAATGCGCACCAGGCTGGCGCCGGAAGCAAAAATGGTTTCCGGGCTGGAAGAAGAGGCAAACAGATTTAATACCCGGGCGTTTTGCGCGTCCGTGCGGGAAGGGGCCTGCAATAGAGGCAAATAGGAAGCCAGATCCGTTTCCTGGGCAGACGGCGCGGCGGCAAATGCATTACATGCCAAAAAAAATGCTAAAAAGATAAATTTTTTCATTTTCTTATTATAGCATTTTGGCGCCGCCGGTTTGGCTCTCTCTATTTATGGGAGGAGACGGCATGGCTGCGGCGTTTCGGCCGCAGTAAGGGCCGCCCGTTATTGGGAGGACACGGCATTGGCCAGGCGCTTTAGAAACAGGGCTCCGGCGCGGGGGGAGCGGTCGCTGTAGACGCGCAGGTCTTTGTCTTCCTGTGTAATAATGACTTTGGTACCCCCTAAAGCCAATAGAAAACGCAAATTGGATTTGTTATTCATAATTTTCTTTCTCCGTCTATCATGCTATATTTTGATTTATTATACTTTAGCGGTTTAAAAATGCCGGAACAAGGGTCTTTGGACCCAAACCCTTTTTGGGCCCGCTCCCCGGACGCTTGTGCGCGCGGCGGGCCCGCGCGGAAGATAGAAGAGATATGATTTTTTTGTTACAATACCTAATATGAAACAACCTATCAGACTACTTCTTTTGGGGGCGCTGTTGCTGCTTCCTTCGTTCGTCTTTTGCGGCGAACCGTTAATGTTGATTAATCCCGGGCGGGAAACCTTTTTGAATTTTCCTTCCGCCACGGTAGGCAATGAAAAAACCGTTACCGTTTTCCTGCCGGAGCCGGCCGTGCCGCTGCGCGGCAAATATCCCGTGGTATATCTGTTGGGCCCCGGCCCCAAAGACGCGCAAGCGGCGCGGCAGCGGCTGGAAGCCGCCGCGCGCAAGGCTATTTTGGTGGCCGTGGATTTTGATGAAAAAGAGCTGGCCGATACGGCCAAAATCGCCGCGTTCTTTTCACGCGAGCTGGTGCCGTATATTGACGTGAATTATCCGACGGTGGACGAGCCCTCCGCCCGTGCCGTTGCCGCCTCCGGCGCGGCGGGCAGCCGTGCCGTTGCCACCCTGCTGGCCAAAAAGAATTTGTTTGCGCGCGCTTTTATTTTGAACGGCGGTACGGAGCCTGTATCTTTGGCCGGGGCGGACCCGGATTTGCGGGTGTTGCTGGCCGGCGAACGCGTCCAAACGGCGGTCTGGCAGCAGACTTTGCAGGAAATGGGCAAAATATACGGGCCGGGCTTTGTTACCGTGCCGGGGGCGGGGGAAAACCTGCTGGAGGCCTTGGACCTGGATTACTTATTGGCCCCGGCGGCGGAGTTGGCCGTTAAAAAATTAAAGGCGCAGGTTTTGCCCGCCAAAATTTCCCTGGAAGCGGGAGAGGGCGCCGTTTTATCCGTCCGGGCCCGTTTGGAAAACGGACGGGAATATGAATATATTCCGCTTTCCCCGCGTTTAAGCCCGCCGTATTTGAAATGGGACGCGGCCACCGGCCGGCTGGAGCCTATTTCCGGTGCGGCTCCCGGAAAGATAAAAATCAGCGGCGCTGTGGATAAAAAGAAGTTCAGCACCAGAATCAGGCTTAAAAAATAAGGAAAAAACCTGTTTTTGGCGTTTTTTAGATAAAAAAATACGGACTTGTCAACAGTTTTTTTGAAAATGTGTTTTTAGGGGCTTTTGGGCCTGTGGTCGGGTTTCTCCGACGGTATTTTCGGCGGAGCGAGCCTTTTTCCCCTATACAAAGGCCCACTTGTCCACAGTTTTTGGCGTTTATCCACAGCCTACGGGCCTTTTTATCAGCCTGCGGCACCCAAAAAGCCTTTTAAAAGGTTTTTTGTAGAGTAAAAGCCCGGTTATCCACAGGTTGTTCACACTCTGTGGATAACTGTCGGATAAAAAATTTTCGGCATTTTTGCCACCTGCGGGCGGGGTTTTGCTATAATTTGTAAGACATATTTGCCCGTACGCGGTTTTATGCCGGGCCAGGAGGAATTGGATGAAAATTTGGAAATATATGGCCGTTATGCTGGGGGCTGTGTTGTTGGCGGCCTGTGCGTCCGACGGAGAAGTAAAAGAAGCGGACATCCCGCGTTTGCCGGAGCGGGACCCGATTATCCGCATAGAAGCGGAGCGCAACGCCAAATTGTTCAAACAGAGTCCGGCCCAAATGGCCGAAAGTATGCAGCTGCCTGACATTACCTATAAGTTTGATTCCATTCGCCCGCCGGATTACGCCTATGAGTTTTTGGATAAGCTGGTTACGGTCATGCAGACATATCCAAGTCTGAAGCTGGTGATAGAAGGCAATACCGACATCGTAGGGGATAAAGATTACAACTATTGGCTGGGCGCGGCGCGCGCGTCGGCTATGAAATCGTATTTGGTTAGCCGGGGGATTTTGGCGGACCGCATCCGCATTCATTCTTACGGCTCTGACCGCCCGCTGACGCTGGATACCAGCAAAGAAGGCCGGCACACAAACCGACGCGTACATTTTGTGCTGACGACGCGGGAATGGAATTCCGTCTATTGATGCGGGGTTGATCTCTCATAATGTATACGGAGCGCAGGCAACAGCCTGCGCTCCGTTGTTTGTATCCCGGGAGAAAAGGGGGAACACATGTCCCTGCGTTCCCAAAGGGTTTTTTCACTTGGCCTGCGGTGGCGGGTAAAGCCGGGCCGGGATTTTGGAAGCCTAAAAAATTGGACGTCTAGCCCGGCTGTCATCAATCATCGTTTCCATTCCTACGGCTGGAGACAGCCCTTTCTTTCGGCGTGTCTGTTTTGTTTCCGGTTTGGTCTTCTTTTCGCATGAAAATTGAATAAGCCTTGCGCCCATGAGGCTTTGCGCCTTTTGTCTTTTTAATGCAGAGTTCTTATCTGTCTTGCCGTTCCGTCCAACGGGGACACCTTTTCCTTAGATAAATCCGCCTGCCATACCCCGCAGCTCAGCGTACGGCTGCGCAGACGATGGACATTGACGCCGGTTTGGGCATGGGCGTAGCAGGTAACGCGGTAGATGTAATTCTCCTGAGGTTTGGCAACATAGAAGCGTTCACTGAGTAAAAAAACATAGCCTTTGGCGTTATAGGTTTTGTTTAAATTATAAAAATGCCGGTCTATAGCAATGCCTTCCTGGCGTTGCACCAGTTGCCGTGCGCGCCGTAATGCGGCCGGGTCATTATAAGAGGAGGCGGCCGCCGCTTCTGCCTGCACGGTTCGCTCGTCGGTCAGGGCGGCATTGCGGCGCACCTGCAGCAGGCGGGCTTCTTTTTCTATCTGAGCCAAACGTACGGGGTCTTCCAACGTTTTTTTCTTGAGCTTTACCGTACCGTTGCGGCTTATGGCCCCGCGGGGGCTGACCTTAACGGCAGTGGTGTTAAGCAGGTTGGAATGGGAAACTTTCAACGTAATTTTCCCGGGCGTATATTTATCCGCCCGTCCGTAATATTTCAAATTCCGTTCCACATTCTTGTTAAAATCCAGGGTCACTTCGTCTTTATCGCTGCGCCAGCAGCAGGCGTCTATGCACGTTTCGCGCAGATCCAGCGCCGCTTCCGCGTCGGCCGGCACAAAGCGCAGGCGGAACTGGTAACAGGAATCAAATTGTTTGCCGTCAAAGTCGGTCTTTTTGGCGGGGATGTCCAGCCAGGCTTTGGTGGTGGCGACCCCGGAATTGTTCAGCGGGGTATAACAGCCGGCCGTCATCCAGAATGACATTGCCAAAATCAGAGCTTTTTTCATACACTTAAATTATAATAACTTTTCCTGTGGAACACACGGAAGGATGGTGGCGGATATGTTTGCCGATTGGTTGGAGCAGTATTTTGCCGCGTTGACGTTTTTATCCGACAAGTGGCGCGCAGTCGCAGCGGAGCTGGTCAGCGTGTTGATTTTTATTTTTGCCATTTACCTGACGGCTAAAATTTTTAAGGGCTTGGCGCATTTGTTCTGCAACAGCAAATTTGTGGGCGCGCGTTTCCCGCGTCTGATGCAGGCTTTTCAGCATGCCCGCCTGTTGGGGACGACGGGCTATGTCATTTCCGCCATTGTGGCCGTCAATTTGTACTCCGTATTTGTGCCGACGCAGGGCGCCGTGCTGGGGGCGTTTATGTCGCGCGTAGTGGGCATTTATGTGGTGCTGTGTTTTATGATGCTGGCCGCCTCAGTGCTGAATGTGTTGGATTATTTGTACGGGCGCAACCCCAATATGCCGCTGCGCGGTTTGTTTCAGGTAGCCAAAGTTATCGTGTATCTGTTGGCGGCTTTGGTGGTGGTATCCATTTTAATCAGCAAAAAACCCATGTATGTCATTACCGGTCTGTCCGCCGCCAGCGCGGTGTTTATGCTGATTTTTCAGGACCCGATAAAAGGCTTTGCCGCCGGCCTGCAGCTGACCAGCAACCATTTGCTGCGCATAGGAGACTGGATTACCATGCCTTCGCACAGTGCAGACGGTACGGTAATAGATATTTCTCTGACCACCGTGCGCGTGCAAAACTTCGACAATACCATCATCAGCGTGCCGGCGTATGACTTGCTGTCCAAACCTTTTCAAAACTGGAACGGTATGGTTCAGAGCGGGGCTCGCCGCATAAAGCGTGCTATTAATATTGATGTGGAAACCATTAAATTTCTGGATGAAGATTTGCTTAAACGCTTGCAGAAAATCCAGTTGATATCGGAGTATTTGCAGGGGAAAATAAACGAGGTGCGTGCCTTTAACTCACAGCATGATATCAAAGAAAGCATTTTAAACGGCCGGCATCTGACCAATGTGGGCACCTTCCGCGCTTATGCGTTGGCTTATTTAAACAGCCTTTCCACCATAGACCATACCCAGACCTGCATGGTGCGCCAGCTGGATCCGACGACGTCGGGCCTGCCGCTGGAAATATATTGTTTTACGGCGACGACCGAGTGGGAAAAGTACGAGAATATCCAGTCCGATGTCTTTGACCACCTGTATTCCGTCATGCCGGAGTTTGATCTGTATCCGTTCCAGCAGCCGGCCGGCCGCAATGTCAGTATGACCGCGCGCGTGTTGTTGGCGCAGGGCAGAGGGCCTTCATCGGCATCAAGAGCATAAACCCAGTATCTTTACGGACAAAGCCTCGGCGGGGCGGGCGCGGCAGACTTTCCCGCTCTGCTGTGATATCGCTTGTCCATGAATATGTGAGAAACCAAAAAACCGATGCGGCGTTTTTGCTTTAGCGCTATCTGTGCTTTCGGAAATTTTTGGACAAATAGCGTTTCGTTTCCGTTTTCAATTTATGCCGCAGCCGCCACAACATATATAAATTGGGCAGGGTCATCAGCGTCATCAGCAGCACCGTCAGCGCCCAGGTCAGCCGGGTACTCAAACCGATTTGAAACGCATCTGCAGAGATGGTCCACCCCAAAGAGAACGCCGTCCCCAGGCCGCTGCCGGCCAAAGCGCAGAATACGTAAAATACGCGCCAGGTCCGGGCCCACTTCCCTCCGCCTAAAAATTGCAGGGCTTTTTCCCCGTAATAAGACCATCCGATCAGCGTGGTAAATGAAAAAATAATCAGCGAAAAAACCAATGCCGCCGTGCCCACATAGGGCACGGTTTTAAAAGCGCTGTTGCACAGGTCGGCGGCGTAAACGTTGGGGTTGTGCCAGTCCCCGGCCAATACTACCACCACCCCGGATAATACGCAAATCAGCACCGTCCAAAACACCGAGGTGGCGGAAATAATGCCCATGCGCGTGGCCCCGTGCGTTTTGGCCGCGCAGGCCGCTATGGCCGCGCTGCCCAGGCCGGCTTCCGTGCACATGACGCCGCGGGATACGCCGCAGCCCACGGCGTTTACCGCCGCCATGAAAACGGCATAAACGGTTGTTCCCAGAGCCCCGCCTACGGCTGCTTTGCCGGTGAACGCGCCGGAAACAATGGCCCACAATGCCTGCGGCAGCTGAGGCAGGTGCAGCAGGATGACCGCCAGGGAAACCAGCACATATACCGCCCCCATGACGGGCACCAACCATTCCGAATAGGCCGCAATGCGTTTCACGCCGCCCACGGTAACGGCCGCCGTACCTGCGGCTACGAATAATCCCACCCACCAGGGGTTGATCCGGTACCCTTCACGCAGTACGTCGGCGATGGAGTTGGCCTGCAGCATGGCTCCCGCCACCAGGGCCATGCACAGAGTGCCTATGGCAAATAAAACGGCCAGCCATTTCATTTTCAGTACGCGGGTCATCACATACATGGGGCCTCCCACATATTCACGATCCCTCCGTACGCGGTACTTAACGGCGGCGGTGCATTCGCAGTATTTTACGGCAAAATTAAAGACTCCCGCCACCGCCATCCACAAAACCGCTCCGGGGCCGCCTTCGGCCACGGCGGTGGTAACCCCCAAAATGCTGCCCGTGCCTACCGTGGCCCCTATCATGACGGCCAGAGAGCCAAAACTGCTTACCGTGCCTTCTCCGCCGTCGGGCCGCACGGAAAGGGCGACTGCTTTAAAGGTGTACTTTGGGATAAATCCCAGCCGAAACGTAAAGTATATGCCCAAGCCGAAGATAAGCAATATCATCGGCGGCCCCCAAATAAAATTATTGAGGGCATTGACGTAAGACAGCAATGATTCCATAGTGCTCCGGTTGGTTGGATTGGAAAGAGTACAACATTTATTGTAGCAAAAAACGGTTTCTGTGGGGGCGGGCTTGCCGGCCTGGACAAAAAATGTTTAAAATAATGACATGCGGGGCCGTATAATTTATACAATATATGTAACGCAGACGCCGTATAAAAAAGGAGAGCGGTTATGAAAAAACTTTTTTTGTTCGCTTTGTTGGGCGGCTTAGTCGCCGGGTGTGCTTCTTCGTCGGAGCAAAAAGATGCGTATTACAACCAGTATGCCTCGGACGGGGCCGCTTATGACCAACAGACGCAGGCGGCGCAATATGCCAAGTACCAAATCGTGGACCAGGAATTTGAAAATATGGTTGTCCCCAATGACGGTTATGACCGCGTAGCTCCGTATGAGGATCAGGTCAGCGGTTCTTCTTATATTCAAAGCACCGTCCGTAAATCCGATCGCAAGCCTTCCCGCAATATGGCCGTCTATAAAACCGTGGTGGACGGAGAAGGCAATGTTTTGTCTTCCTCCATGCCTGCGGCGATAACGGATCAGGAACCTTTGCCGGATGAAGCGGGTGCGGATATGGCGGTCTATTAATCGTATGCTTTTTGCCGACATGAATACAGAAATTTTGGAACAGGAAGCCCATAGACTCTATGGGCTTCTTGGCTCTGTTTCGCGCAACAAAGAAGTTAAATGGACATATGCGGACTGTCTGCAGGCCGCGCCTTACACCCTGCGCATTAACCAGGTAAAAAAAGAAAAAAACGCCGTTATTTTAGCTCACTCTTACACCGTGCCGGAATTGGTGTACGGCGTGGCGGATGCCAGCGGAGATTCCTACGCGTTAAGCCGTAAAGCCGAAGAAACCTCCGCAGATACCATCATTTTTGCCGGCGTGTGGTTTATGGCGGAAACGGCCAAGATTTTAAATCCTTCCAAGCAGGTCATTATCCCCGCCGGCCGCGCCGGCTGTACGCTGGCGGACGGCATTACCGAAGAAGAAGTCCGCGCGCTCAAAGCCGCCCACCCGGGGGTGCCCGTTTTATGCTACGTCAACAGTACCGCCGGAGTCAAAGCCGAAAGCGACATTTGCGTAACTTCCGGAAACGTGTTTGACATTGCGGCCAAACTGCCGCAGGACGAGTTGATTTTTGTGCCGGATTTGTTGATGGCGCAAAATCTGGAAATAGAACTTAAGCGCCGCGGTACGCCTAAAAAAATTATTGCTTCCGGCGCGTCCTGCTGCGTGCATAACGAATATACGCCCGATGATGTGGCTTCCCTGCGCCGCAAACACCCGGGCATCAAAGTCTTGGCGCATCCCGAGTGCCGCCCCGACGTATGTGCCGCGGCCGATTATGTGGGCAGCACCAAAGGCATGCAGGACTATGTGGCCGCTTCAACGGATAAAACTTTTGGGTTGCTGACGGAATTTGGCTTGGTTAACCGCCTGGAGGCCGAATATAAAGACAAAACCTTTATCTGGCCTTTTGGCGTATGCGCCTATATGAAGAAAAATACGTTGATAAACACCCTGCAGGCTTTGCTCAATCCGCGTCCGGAGCAGGTCGTGCAATTATCAGATGAAGTGATTGCCCGCGCGCGCAAATCCCTGCAAAACA
This sequence comes from uncultured Elusimicrobiales bacterium, assembly GCA_944324695.1. GTDB lineage: Bacteria > Elusimicrobiota > Elusimicrobia > Elusimicrobiales > Elusimicrobiaceae > Avelusimicrobium. Next base: position 37,807 of record CALUXH010000064.1, read on the forward strand.
TGTTTGAGATGACGAAATGATTATCGATAAAATTATACAGTTGGCTTTGGAAGAAGATTTGGGATTGGGAGATATTACCTCCGACAATATTTTTACCCCTCACGACCGTGCCCGCGCCGCGGTGAAAGCCAAGGAAGATTTGGTGCTTTGCGGCATGGAAGTGGCGCGCCAGGTGTTTTGGCTGGTGGATGAAAATTTGGTGTTTAAGCCGTTAAAACAGGACGGGGACGCCGTAAAAAAAGGCGAAACCGTGCTGGAGTTGGAAGGACGGACGTTGAGTATTTTAAAAGGCGAGCGTACCGCGCTGAATTTTATGCAGCGCATGAGCGGCATTGCCTCGGCCAGCCGCCGCTATGCCGACATAGCCAAACCCTACGGTGTGATGATTGTGGATACGCGCAAAACCCAGCCCGCCATGCGGCGTTTGGATAAATACGCCGTCCGCTGCGGCGGTGCGCGCAACCACCGCATGTCCCTTTCCGACAGCGTAATGATTAAAGACAATCATATCGCGGCCGCCGGTTCTATTGCCGCGGCCGTGGCGCGCATTAAAGCCGCCATAGGACATACGCCCAAAATTGAAGTGGAAGTCACGAATTTGGACGAAGTGCGTCAGGCGTTGGAAGCCAAGGCCGATATTATTATGCTGGACAATATGACCCCCGCCCAAGCCGCCGAAGCGGTCAAACTGGTGGCGGGCCGCGCCGTGGTGGAAGTATCCGGCGGCGTCAATGAAACCAATCTGGCCGCTTACTGTGAGGCCAAGCCGGACGTGATTTCCAGTGGCGCGCTGACGCATTCCGTGCCTTCTAAAGATTTAAGCCTGAAAATAACCCAATATCTGAAGTAGCCGTATCAGCGGCCCGAGGAGCAGATAATATGAATTATGAAAAGCTATATTCCGAGACGGCCAGCGGCGTAAAGGCTTCGGCTATACGCGAATTGCTGAAAGTGACTGCTCGGCCGGAAATTATTTCTTTTGCGGGCGGGCTGCCCGATCCGACGCTTTTTCCGTCAGACACCGTAGCGGATATTTTATACAACGTGGTGAAAACTTCGCCGCGCGAGTCTTTGCAGTACGGCACGACGGAAGGACAAACGGCTTTGAAAACGGAGCTGGTAAAACTGCTAAAAGAAACCGAAGATATTGACGCCGTGCCGGAGCAGCTGCTGGTGGTGTCAGCCTCTCAGCAGGCGCTGGATATGACCGCGCGCGTATTTTTAAACCGCGGCGACGCCATTATTACCGCTTCTCCCACCTATCTGGGGGCCCTGCAGGCGTTTGAAGCGGCCGGGGCCGACGTGTTCGGCGCGGACAGCGACGATTTCGGCGTAACGGTGGAAGGCGTGGAAAAACGCCTCAAAGAACTGCAGGCCGCCGGCCGGAAATGCAAGTTTATGTATATGGTGCCTGATTTTCAAAATCCCAGCGGGACGACTATCCCGCAGGAACGGCGCGTAAAAATTTTGGAATTGACCGAGAAATACGGCACGCTGGTGGTGGAAGATTCGCCGTACCGCCAAGTGCGTTTTGAAGGCGAGGCCCCGCAGACTTTTTATAAGTTGGACGGAGGGCGCGGCCATGTAATAACGCTGTTTACGTTTTCCAAAGTGTTTGTGCCCGGGTTTCGCCTGGGCTATGTGCTGGGCCCGGCGGAAATCATACAAAAGTTTGTGGTGCTTAAACAGGCCATGGACCTGTGCACGTCGCCTATTTTGCAGTTGGCCACGGCGCAATATCTCAAAGGCGGGTATTTAATGAAACATGTGGCCGAAGTGGTGGAAGTATACCGCAAAAAACGCGACGCCATGCTGGAAATGCTTCAAAAATATATGCCGCAGGGAGTGAAATGGACGCGCCCGGAGGGCGGGCTTTTTCTGTGGGTAACATTGCCGGAGAAAATAGACACCACGCAAATGCTGAAAACCGCTCTGGAGCAGCAGGTGGCCTATGTGGCGGGGGTGGACTTTTACCCGCCGCGCGACGCCCGCCGCAACGATATGCGCCTGAACTTTTCTTTCTCCACCTTTGAGCAAATAGAAGAAGGCGTCAAACGTCTGGCGGCCACCATTAAAAAATGTCTGCAATAAACCGTATAAAAGACCGTATAAAATCCCCGCTTTTCAGCGGGGATTTTTGTATCGTTTGAATTCCTCCGGCCATGCCCGGGGGCAAGGCTTATGCGTCGCGTGTCAGCGTGATGTCATGCTCCACCTTCACGTGGCGCGCCACCAAACAGCGTTTGGCCACTTCTATAAGCGCGTTTTCGTATTTTTCCGGGAAACCCGCCGGTACGTGAATGACGACTTTAATTTTATCAATGACGTATTCGCTGATGTTCCATTCCGGGTCCAGCGTCAGATAGACGTTTTCGGGCAAGGCGTGCTGTTTGAGGAAGTTAAGCACAAATACACCGCTGCAGCTGCCCAGCGAGGCCAAAAATAAATCAATCGGCGTGGGGGCGGATCCGTCCCCGCCTTGTTCTTTGGGCTGGTCTGTCCAAATATCAAAATCTTTGACGCGGACCTTTACCCTTTTGTTTCCTTCAAAGGTAATTTTCATTTCGGCTCCTTATGGATAAACGGCGGAAAAATAAACGGCTTATTATCAGTATACTTATTTTTTCGCAATTTTCAACGGGAAAAATATTTTTCCCGACGGACGGCGGAAAAACAAAAAACCCGCGCCGTCGGCGCGGGTCTTCTCAGTCCAAATGTTTAATGCGGGTCTTATACTTTTCGGCCAGTTGGGCGTTGTATCCATCGTTTCCCGCGGCGTTGCTGCTGCGGTATACGGGAGGCGGCAACCCTTTAGCGGCTAAGATTTCGGCCGCTTGATACAGCACGCCGTGCAGCACCGCACACGCGCCTATGGTGGAAACGGGGGCCAAATCCAGCTCGCCCAGCGTCAAACAGGTTTCGTTTTTTGATGCGCAGTTGTCCAACACGATATCCGCCGCGTCTTTAAGCATCAGACCGCTGGAGTGGCGGCTTTTGCTTTGTGCATGGGCCGAAGCGGCCGTGACGGCGATGGTCAGCACGCCTTTTTCTTTGGCGTACAATACCGCGTCCACGCCGGCGGGGTTGCGGCCGGAGTTGGAAAATACGAAAAGTACGTCTCCCGGGCGCAGGTCATGGCGTTTAAAAATAACGGGGGAATAACCCTCCAGGCGTTCCAAGTCCGTTCCCGTGTGCGCTCCCAGCTGGAACATCAGCCCGGGGTCCAATATGGCGTTCACCGCGGCGAAACAGCCGCTGCGGTGAAAAGGCTCCAACGCCGCGCTGCCGCTGTGCCCGCAGCCGAAGGTGTGTATGACGCCTCCTTTTTCCAGGCAATCCGCCACGGCCTGCGCCGCGCGCGTCATGGCGGCCTGCTGCGTGCTCTCTATACGCCCGAGCAGGCGGACGATTTCATTAAAATACGGATGTTTAAATGGGTTTTCCATACTCTTATTATAGCAAGGCGGCGCATTTTGCTACAATAAAGCATGCATTTTTTTAGAACGCTTCGTTTTTTCACGCTTATACTGGCCGCCGTTTTTTTGTGCGCCTGTTCTTCCGCTCCACTGCAGCGGCGTCAGGCCATGCATTCCATTGAAACCCATCAAACCGCTCCGCAGGAAGTTTTTTTATGGAAGGATGAGGTATATCTTAAATACGTCTATGACGATACCCCGTTTTATTTTGTCGCTTCCGCCGTGCCGGATGAAGACAAGGGAACGCCATATTCTCTGCTTAGGCCCAAGCGCGCCTCCGACTCGGACCGCTATGCCCGTGCGGCGCGCGTGGTGTTGGTGGGCAGAGAGTGGGGGGAACTGGTTAAAGAAGTGGTTTTGTCCTTATTGCCGCAGAAGCCCGGGCAGGGACGCGTGGTGTTTATTTTAACCTATGAAACGCTGCTGTACCGCCGTGCGGACGGCACGGCGGATCTGACGGAACTGGCCGATGCGCCGGCGGATGTGCGTATCATCGGCAAAGTGGAAGCGGACGAATTCCAGCGGTTGCTTTTTGACACGTTGAAAAAACAGGTGAAAGCCTCCGGCGCGCCCTATACCCGCTTTTTACTGCGGCTGGACGGCGTGCCGCTGACGCCGTTTATGTATGTGGATATTGAGCAGGGGCTGATGACTCCGCTGCAGCTGCCGCCCTACTATGAGCTGGAAAAGGAAATGACCAGCCTGGGCTTTTCGGCCTCGTTTATCTGGTCTTTCTTTGCCAAAAGCCATTTCTTCGGCATTATTAAGGCGCCGTTTACGTCGTCGTTTCGGTTGCTGTCATTGGCGGGGGCTTCACTCTACACCGCCTTGCCGCCCAGATACGGGGATTTGGACGAAGCGCCCCCTTTGAACGCGTCGGGCGAAGAAATGGATTTGGCGGACTTTGACGCCTGGCTGGACAAAAATATTACCAAACAAAAATACAAAGCTTCTTTGGAACTTCTGATAGACGGGGAGGAATTTTTCCCGCATTTTATTTTGGCCGCCCAGCGCGCCAAACATTCCATTTTTACGCGCGTGTATATTTTCGGCACGGACCCTTACGGTATAAAAATAGCCGATTTGCTCAAAGCCCGCGCCGCCGACGGAATAGACGTGCGCGTGCTGACCGACGAGCTCAACACCGTGTTAAACTCCGCCAAACAGCCGGAACTGAATTATCCGCCCGATTTTGTCATGCCCAAAAACATCAAAAGTTATATTCGCAAAGATTCCCGCGCCAAGGCGCGCACGCATTACAATACCTGGGCTACGTTTGACCATATTAAGGTGTATCTTATTGACCGGGAGCTGGCGTATACCGGCGGTATGAACATCGGCGAAGAGTACCGTTATACTTGGCACGATATGATGGTGGCTATGCGCGGGCCGGTGGTGGGGCAGTTGGTGAAAAATTTTTATGAAGCCTGGTCTTTTAACGGCTGGGGAGGGGACTTTGCCGCCATTTACCGCCAGCTTTTCAGCCGCAGGCAGCGCAAAGGCAACAAAGAACGGCCCGGCATGGTGGACGTGCGCCTGCTGTATACCAAGCCGTCCCAGGCGGAAATTTTCCTTGCCCAGCTGGAAGCCATCAAGCGCGCCAAGCGGCGCATTTATATAGAAAACGCCTATTTCTCCGACGACCGCATTGTGGGAGAGTTGATTAAAGCGCGCGGACGCGGGGTGGACGTGCGCGTGATTCTGCCCGGGGAAAACGACGTGGGCATTATGGACAAAAACAACCAAATTATGGCCAACAAGCTCTGGCGCAACGGCGTGCGTGTGTATTTTTACAAAGGAATGACGCACGTCAAGGCCGCCCTGTATGACGGCTGGGCGGTGGTGGGGTCGGCCAATTTTGACAAAATGAGTTTATTCGTAAACCAGGAAATGAGCCTGGGCGTGTCCGACCCGACTTTTGTGGCGGAATTGGAAGAGCGGCTGTTTGAAAAAGATTTTGCCTATTCCGAAGAAATGACCAAAGAGCGCGACGTGGCCTGGACGGGTTTTATTGTGGGCGCGCTGACCAACCAGCTGTAAGGAGCGGAGTTGTGTTTTGAAGCCGGTGCGGACGTATCCATACCGGTTTCCTATTGAGGCTGCGCGGCGATTTTAAAAGGTCTTGTGTTTTTCTTTTTTGATAAATCTTGTGTATAATAAAATTTATCAAAAATGTATTTGTTGTAAGTGGTGTGTTCGGAGTAAATCTCATTATTGTCGGGGGATGCATGGAAGAAGAAATCAAAAAAATAACATCGCTTTTGGAACAGGGAAACACGCAAGAAGCCAATAAGGCGTGTGATGCGGCCCTGGCCGCCGATGCCGACAATGCCAAACTGTATTACTTAAAAGCGCTTATTATGTGGACTGAGAGTGAACTTTTTACTCTTGACCGTAAAAAATTTCCCGCTCTTTTAAAAAAAGCTACGGATTTGGACCCGCATTATGCCGCGCCCCACATGCTGTGGGCTTATACCAATCAGCTGTTGGGGTTTCCGTCCCTGGCTGAAAAGGGTTATACGCGTGCATTACAGGCCAATCCCAATGAGTTGGAAGCATATGGACTCCGCGGGGAAACTCGTTGTGAACTAAACAAATTTCAAGAAGCAATAGAAGATTTCAGCAAAGTGCTGGAAATTCAGCCGGACAGCAGCAAAGCATATGCTATGCGTGCTTATGCCCAAAAAGCGCTTAAAGACTGGACAGGTGCGGCAGAAGACTACAGCAAAGCTATAGAATATGACCCTGATTGCGGTGACGAATTTTTCGGTCGGGGAGAATGCAAGGTACAACTGGGGGATTTGTCCGGCGCGCTGGAAGATTTCCAAAAAGCGCTTGAACTGGAGCCGGATAATGAAACGGTCTTGCGCGCGGTGAGTGATTTGCAGACCTCCATTTTGCGTTCTTTACCACAAGATACTCCCATAATGGA
>CALUXH010000065.1 GCA_944324695.1 uncultured Elusimicrobiales bacterium
AGCCAGGTATGGGCATGGCCTGATGATAAAAAAGGCAATTGGTATCCTGTTTTGCAAAATGATTTACAGGGCTACACGCATAAACAAAATCTGATAAAAGTGTTTTAATTGGGTTCCCTGTTCATTCCCTGTTTTGGAGGTTAGGGAATTTATATAAAAACACAAATTGATCCAAATAGAAATCTTTGACGCCAATATCAGAAAACCGGCCAAAACGCCCGAACTTCCCTGTATTTTGCCTGATAAACAGGGATTTTGCTTCCCCGCTCTTACCGCCTTTGGCAGTCCGCACGCCGTGCCCGACCATTTAAAAAGACACCTTTTGCAAGGTGTCTTTTTTGTTGCCTAATTTTCCCCGCGCTCATCAGCTTTTTAGGCTAAGTTTTATTTATTACAGTCTTAGAGTAGTATTTAGAGGCCGCAAAAAAGGTCCTTTGGAGGCCTTTTTCTCTGATGGGCAAAACCAGGATCGCAATTTCTATTCAGTACGCCATATTTTCCTGCTTTTCAAAATTTACGCATTCGCTTGCCAAATTCATTAGTTCCTTAAGGCTCATATTGCGGAGATTGCGGTATTCTAAAATATCCGTCTCTATTTTGGGCAATAAATAACACAAATTCAAATACCTGGCGAATGTACGCTTATTTAGCCCGCTATTCTTTTCCCACTCCCGAGTGGTCTGCCCGCTGGCAATAAGTTTCTTTAACTGCCACGCTTACGCCGGCGCGGCACAGAAAAGAAATAACCCAACAGACAACATAAAATTATTCTTTTTTTCATAATCCCCCCTGCTGGGCTTATGATAGCAAATTTGCATACAAACAAAATAAAAAGGGAAACATTCAAATCAGATGTTTCCCTGTAACAAATTTTTGATTTCCCGTTATTTCAGCATATAGGAATGGAGGGCAAACCCGCCCCCCGCGGCCAGCAGCCCCAGCACCACGCTGCCGACGGCATACGCCAACGCCCAACCCCAGCGTCCACTCTGCAATAAATGTAACGTGTCGGCGGAAAAAGAGGAAAAAGTGGTAAACCCGCCCAGAACGCCGACAAGAACAAAAATCCGCATCGGATGCCGAGGCGAAATCCAAAACGGGCTGAGCCAGCCTATGCAAAAGCTCCCCAGCATATTGACGGCAAACGTCGCCCATATATGGCCGCAGCTTCCGCCCGCCAGGGCCGAAAACCAACCGACCAGATACCGCAGCCCCGCGCCTAAAAAACCGCCTGCACCCGCCAAAAGAAAACCGGACAGGGCCTCAGTCATGATACATTACCGCCCGGAATTCGGCCGTTTTATTAATACCTTGGAACATCCATCCTTTGCGGTCCGCATCGTATAAAGCGTCAAAATCGCGAAAACCGCGTTTTAAAGCCTTTTCCAGGTTGCGATATACATTGCGTTTGTCTTTTTTCTGCAGCCAATATACGCCTGCCAAATTAATATAAGGGGTCGGCAGGCTGTCATCAAGGTCAATGGCCTTCTCAAACTCTTTGCGCGCCTGGAGATACTTCCTTTGTTTTAAATAAATATAGCCGCGGTTGGTATAACCGATAGGCCACTTGGGCGCAAGTTCTATGGTTTTATTGTAATCGGCCAGAGCTTTGTCCAATTCCCCCATTTCCTCATACACCAAACCGCGGCGGTTATAAAAAATAGCCTGAGGTTCCAGGGCGATTAATTTTCCGTAGTCCTGCGCAGAGGCTTCCAGTTCTCCCATATCTTTAAATACGGAAGCGCGGTAACGGTAAGCCGGAGCATAATCATCGGCCCGGTTTAAGGCCTTACTGAAAAAAGATACGGCCTCATCGGGACGGTTGGTATTCTGATATATACGTCCCAGCCAAAAATAGGCCTCCGCCTCGCCAGGACTCTGCTGTATCAGCCGGGTCAGTTCCGCCTCCGCCTCTGGGTAATGATAGGATTCAAAATACGCCTGTGCCAGGCCTAATGCAACGGACGGGGTTTTCTCCCGGCGCGCCAAATATTGTTTATAATCGGCCACGGCGGCATTATATTTTTCCAAGGACATATTGGCCTTGGCACGGGATAAGTAAAAATCCGGATAATTTTTTTTCAGGGAAATAGCTTTGCTTAAGTCCGCCTCCGCCTGGGCATATTGCCGTGCATCCATATACGCCAGCGCGCGGGCATAATAACGAAACGGCTCCTCCGGCGTCAGCCGCAGCGCACGCGTATAATCGGACAAGGCCTGTTTGTAATTGCCCGTCATACGATAAGCATCGGCGCGATAATGCCAGGCCGTGGCCAGCTTGGGGGCCTTTTTAACCGCCTGCGTCAGCAACCGGATACGCACCGCGGGGTCGTTTTCCTTACGGGCCTGCGTTACCAAGGCGCGCGCCGTCTGTGCCGAAAGTCCCCCCGCGGCAAACAGTACACAAAACAAAAGCGTTACTCTCTTCATCCCTTGCATATTACCATATCAGCCATACGTTAATCAGCAAAGCCGCCGCGCCCAACCCGTACAACAGCCACAGCAGCAGCGAAGCCAGCCAACGGAAATTCAATACCAACGCCCCCACCAGCGTCGCCCGGCTGGCAAACACCGCCGAAAAACTAACCGTAGCCGCCGGCAGACGGGACAAACGCGCCATAAACACCGCACGCGAAACAAACGTTAAAAAAGACAAGAGAACCCCGGCTATTAAAGCCGGTGCGGTATTAAAACGCAACTCTTTAAGCGGGGAGAACACCTCATGCAGGCTGTTTTCCAAAATCACTTTGGCCTGCTGTTTGGCTATTCCCTCATCCATCCCCTCTATTTTGCCGCGCACTTTTTCCTTGAGGGAGGAAAACAGCTCATATAAAAAATCTTCCGCATGAATTGCCGCATTGCGCAAACCACACACCAAAGACGCCAGCAGCGCATACGCCAAAGCCAATATGCCGTAGATAATAAAACAAATGCCGACCAACAGATATGAAAAGGGCTCCGGCAGCACCCCAAACCCTACCTTATACAGGGCATATGAGGAAAAAACAAACAAAACACCCGCCGCCAAAAAATGCGGCAAAAAAATCGTACGCACAGCCGCCAGCAAACCGCCCAAAGAAAGCACGAAGGCCGCTTTAAGCCGCTGGACGGAGCTCGCGTTTTTTCCCCCGGACAGGGCAACGGGCTCAGTGTTCATGACAGCAGCCGCAGCAACCGCCGCAGGGGCCGGTATGCTCTTTTTTACCGCAAGACGGTACGGCCTTGGACACGCGCACCACTTTGCCCGTTTTCGGGTCGTATTTATAAGTTCCGGTATTATTTTCTTTCATAATAAGTATTATAGCACTTTCTTTCCGCTGTTCCGGTACGCCATAAGGGAACAAAATCTAAATAAAAACAACACTTGACAAATATATTATACACTCGTATAATAATTATACAAATGTATAATTCAAGGAGCCGCTTATGGGCCGCACTTCCCTTCATACGGATGAAAAACTGTTAAAAACCGGCGCCGCGCTGGCGCGGCAAAAAGGCCTTTCCGGCTTTACGGTGCGCGAGTTGTGCGCCAAAAGCAAGGTCAACCTGGGCATGTTTCATTATTATTTTAAAACCAAGGAACGCTTTGACCGTGAGGTGCTGCGCACCCTGTACGGTGAACTCATAAAAGGGCTGGCCATAGAGGTCTCCCCCACCGCCGCGCCGCGCAAAAACGCCGAACGCATTTTAATCGCCATAAACGCCTTCGCGTATAAAAACCGCGTGCTTCTTTCCGCCCTGGCGGCGGACGTTATGTCCGGAGACAAACGCACGCTGCAATTTATCGTAAAAAATTTCACACACCATGTATCGTTGCTTTTGGGGGAATTGCGCCGCGCCCAGTTAACTCCGGCCGCGGCCGACATGCCCGTTTTCAACGCGGCCGTAACGCTGGTACTGCCGGTGGCCCTGCCGCAGCTGTTTGCGGGCACGCTGGAACGCCTGGGGGAACATCTGCTCCCCACTCCGGCGCGCAGGGCCGCAGGTTCCGTATGGGCAGAAGAAAACGTGAATAAACGCATCCGCCTTCTGCTGAATGCGGTATTCGGGGAGGAAAAATGAAAAAACTTTTGGCCTTATTGATATGCACACTGGCAGGAAGCGCTTTGGCCGCGCCGGTACCGGCCCGTCTGACGCTGGCGCAGTGTGAAGCGGACGCCTTGGCCTCCTCGCCGCAGCTCAACCAGTTGCAGGCGCAGGCCGATGCGGCGCAGAGCTCCTATAAAGCGGCCCGCTCCGTTTTTTATCCCACGCTGACATTGGACGCGCGGGGTTCCTGGGTGTCTGAAGTGCCCTCACTGGAGCTGGGGCCTATTAAAAAAGAACTGGGCGACAACTGGGGGTATTCCGCCGGTCCGACGGTTAATTACGTGTTATTTGACGCGGGTGCGCGTTCCGGCCAGAGCAAAAGCGCCCTTTCCGCCGCACAAAGCGCGCAGCAGGAAAAAGCCTTTGCCCAAAAACAAATTTTACTGCAGGTACGCCAAGCGTATTTTACCGTACAAAACGATTTGGAAAGGCTGTATTTTTTAAACGAACAGCTGTCCGTGGCCGACAAACAACTGGCCGACGTACAGGCTTCCTTTGATGCGGGAGCCAAGAGCCGCCTGGACGTGTATATGGCCCGCCAACAGCAGAGCCAGGCCCGGGCCGACATCGCCGCCGCGCGCGGCGGTTTAAGCACGCACCTGCGCGCGCTTTTCCGCCTGACGGGCACCGACTACGGCATTAACGCCCAATATCCGCTGGACGGACGGCTGGTCCGTGCTTCCCTGGACGGCCAAACCACCGCTTACCTGTCTGCCGACGGGTTGGAGCAAACCCTGCAAGGCTTTGCCCCATATGCCTCCGCCTCATTTGATGAAAATTCCCCCCGCCTGGCCTCGCTGGAAAGCATGGCGCAGTATTACGACCAGCTGGCCGAAACCTACCGCGCCTCTTTGTACCCGCGTATTTCCCTGCAAGGCGGCGCGTATTTTGAATATCCCAACAGCATGGTAAAAGAACATGTGTTTTTGGGTCGCGCGGGAGCGGCGGTGTCTCTTCCGCTGTTTGAAGGCGGTAAAAACCGCCGGCAGGCCGACGCGCAACGCGCCCGGGCCCTCTCCGCGCAATATGAAAAACAGAACGCACGGCTGGATTTGGAAAAAATGTTTTATTCCTCCAAAGACGCGCTCTACGCGCTGTCTTTGCAGGAAAAACTGACGCGCCAAATCATTGACGACGCGGCGCAGACGGCCCGTCTGACTTACGAATCGTACAAAGCCGGAGCGGCCACCTTCTTTGACGTGGACCGCGCCAACCTGGCCCTGCTGCAAAGCCGCCTGGCGCTGGCGGACCTGCAAACGCAGCAGCTGAACCATTTGGCCGTTATAGACAGTTTGGGAGAGGAAAATTTATGAAAAAAACCGTTATCATCGCCGTCGTTATTTTGGCCGTGCTGGTGCTGGCCGCGCTGGCTTTCTTCCGCCATACGCCGTTTCATTACAGCGGCGTCGTGGAAGCCGTGGAAGTGGCAGTCCCCGCACGCTTAAGCGACACCATCGCCGAGCTCTTTGTAGACGAAGGCTCTCCGGTGCGCAAAGGGCAGATATTGGCGCGGCTGGAATGTGCGGACACGGATTTAAGAGCCAAAATCGCCGAAATTGAATACAAACGCGCGGCGCAGCTTTTAAAAACCACCGCCGGCTCGCGGGAAAATTATGATCTGAAAAAACACCAGTTTGATCAGGCCGTCCTGCAAAAAAGCTGGTGCGAAATCAAAAGCCCCCTGACGGGCAAAGTGCTGTACAAATATTACGAACCCGGGGAATTCATCACCGCGGGGCACAAACTGCTCACGGTGGCCGATTTGCAGGAGCTGGACGTGTGGATTTACGTACCTTATGAAGAACTGGCGCGCATTTCCGTCGGGCAGTGCGTGCGCGGGTACCTGCCCGAAACCGGACAGCATTTTGAAGGCACGGTGCTGACCACCGATGACGTGGCCGAATTCACCCCCAAAAACGTACAGACGCGCAATGAACGCACGCGGCTGGTGTATGGCGTCAAAACCCGCTTTCACAATGACGAACGGTTAACGCTAAAACCCGGCATGACGCTGGAAGCGCAATTTGAGTAGGAGCAAACATGGCCACGCGGGTACAAGTGGAAAACGTCAGCAAAAAAATGGAGGACACGCAGGCCCTGCAAAACGTCAGCACGGTGTTTGAAGCAGGGCGGGTGCACGGCATTGTCGGTCCCAACGGCGCGGGCAAAACCACGCTGCTGCGGCTGCTGGCGGGGCTTTTGCACCCGGACGAAGGGCGTATCTCGTATGAACGCGGAGGACAGACGCTTACAGCCGCGCAGGAAAGGCCGTATATCGGCTATTTTCCGCAGGAGCCGAGCCTGTATCCGGATTTAAGCTGTATGGAGCACTTGGAATTTTTCCGCGACCTGTACGGTTTAAACGCCGCCGATTTTGACAAACGCGCCGCCGAACTGCTCTCGGCCACCGGCATGGCTCCGTTTACGGAGCGGCCGGCCGGCAAACTCTCCGGCGGCATGTACAAAAAACTGGGGCTGATGTGCGTACTGCTCAACCGCCCCCAGCTGCTGCTTTTGGATGAACCCACCGTAGGCGTGGACCCCGTCAGCCGCCAGGAACTGTGGGACATCGTGTACGGATTTGCGGGGCCGGAAATGACGGTGATTTTAAGTACGTCTTATATGGACGAAGCCCAGCGCTGCGCCAAAGTGCATTTGCTGCAGGACGGGCACCTGCGCGCGGCCGGCGCGCCGCAGGAGCTGGCTGCGCGTTTCCACACGGAAAACTTTGCCGATATTTTTATGCAAGACGGTGAAAAACATGACTGACGAAATCATACGCGTGGAACACTTGGTCATCGCTTTCGGCTCTTTTAAAGCCGTAAACGATATTTCGTTTACCGTGCGCCGCGGGGAAATTTTCGGTTTTCTGGGCGCCAACGGCGCGGGCAAAACCACCACCATACGTACGCTGTGCGGCATTTTAAACCCGACTTCCGGCACCGTGCTGGTCAACGGGCAGGACGTAACCCAAAACACGGCGGTGTTAAAGCCGCACATTGGCTATATGTCGCAAAAATTTACGCTCTATCCCGATTTAAACGTCCGTGAAAACCTGGAATTTGCCGGCAGCCTGTACAATATGACCAAACAGAATATACGCCGCCGCGCCGAAGAGCTGTTTGATTTCATCGGACTGAACCGCATTCCCAAAGGGCCCGCGCGCAGCCTCTCGGGCGGCGTCAAGCAGATGATTGCGCTGGCGGCGGCCATTTTGCACGACCCCGAACTGATTTTTTTGGACGAGCCCACGGCGGGCACCTCCCCGCAGACGCGGCGGGCGTTCTGGGATTTAATCACCCGTCTGGCCGCCGAAGGCAAAACCGTTTTCGTCACCACGCATTATATGGACGAAGCCGAAAACTGCGCGCGCATCGTACTCATGGAAAAAGGAAAGATTTTGGCTTTGGACAGCCCGCAAGGCCTCAAGAAACGCTATTTTCCCACGGGGCCGCTGGCGCTGACTTTTTTAAAGCCGCAGCAAATGCGCGTGGAAAAAGAAATACAAAACCTGGGGCTGGGCCGGGCCGCCGTATTCGGCGAAGGCCTGCGCGTGGCCGTGAAGGACGCGGAAGGCTTTGCGCGTTTTGCCGCGCAAAACAAAGACGTTTTTACCTATAAAGAAACACCCGCCACGCTGGAGGACGTATTTCTCAAAGCCGTATCCGGCGCGGGAGGAGAAGCATGAAGCTGTTTTTACGGCGCGTACTTTCCATAGCCGCCAAGGAAGCCAAACACATCCGGCGCGACCCGTTCACGCTGGCGGTGTCGCTGGTGCTGCCTTTGGTGTTTGTGGGGTTTTTCGGTTTTGTGATAGACCTGGACTATAAACACCTGCCGATTTTGGTGCAGGACAATGACCAAAGCTCCTATTCGCGCCGATTAATACAGGAGGCTTCCTCTTCCCAATATTTTGACGTAACGCCCGTCAACTCCGCCGCGCGGGCGGAGCGGCTTCTTTTGCAAAATGACACCAAAGCCCTGCTGATTATTGAGCCGGACTACGGCAAACGCCTGGTGCGCGCCGAAGAAGGACATCCCGCCAAACTGCAGCTGCTGACCGACGGGAGCGATAACGCCCAGGCCGCCATACTCGGCGGGTATATGCAGGGGCTGGTGCAGGCGGCGGAAGCGGATTTCCTGCGCCAAAACCCCGCCGCTGCGCCAAATGACGGTGCGGGCGGATCAGGCGCGGCCCTGCGCACGCGCTTTTTGTTTAATCCGGAGCTGAACAGCCGCTGGTTTATCGTACCGGCTTTAAGCACCATTATCATCGGTTTTCTGGCCATTTTGCTGACCGCCATGACCGTGGCCAAAGAATGGGAAAACGGCTCCATGGAGCTGCTGCTTTCCACCCCCGCCACGCCGCTGCAAATCGTGCTGGGCAAACTGCTGCCGTATTTTGCGCTGACGTTCTTTGACGTTATGCTGGTGTTTGTGCTGGCGCTTTTGGTGTTCCGCATTCCTTTTTTGGGCAGTTTCCCGCTGTACGCGGCGGCTTGTACGCTCTATATTACCGGCGCACTGGCGCTGGGCTTGTTGATTTCCGTATTGACGCGCCAACAGCAGGCGGCCATACAGTTCGGCTTTGCCGTGGGACTTTTGCCTTCGTTTATTTTCTCGGGGTTTATGTTCCCCATAGAAAACATGCCGCTGTTTTTCCGCTGTCTGACGGCGCTGTTCCCGCAGAGGTGGTTTTTAAGCATCAGCCGCAGTTTGTTTTTAAGCGAGGCGGGATTAAGCGCGCTGGCCGGGCCGTTTGCGGCCATTGCGCTGTTTGCCGCGGCGATGATTTTGCTGGCGGTGAAAAATTTTAAAACGGACGTGGAACCATGAAGATACGCGCACGCATCCTGGCGGGATTTATCGTCAAAGAATTTACCCAGATTTTCCGCGATCCCAAAATGATTGTGGCGCTGTTTTTTATTCCACTGATGCAGCTGGTTATGTTTGGTCTGGCATTGACCAGTGAAGTAAAAAACATTGAATTTGCCGTCGTTTCCCGCCCCTCGGCCCTGGCGCGCGAAGTGCAGACGCGCGCGCTGGCTTCGGGTTGGTTTAAAAATGCCGAACAAATAGACGGCGCCAACGTGCCCGATCCCGCCGCCCTGCTGGCGCAGCGGCGCGCCGAAGCCGTGCTGGTGGCCCCGCCCGAAGGGCTGGAAGCCGCGCTGGAGCGCGGTGACAAACCCGTGCAGCTTTTAATCAACGCCATCAACGCCCAACGCGCCCAGCAGGTGGAAACCTATGTCCGGCAAATTCTGGCGCGGACGGCGGCTTCGCACGGATATAATTTGGCCGGCGCGGGCCTGATAGAACTGGACATACGCGTCATGTTCAACCATTACATGGACACGACGGATTTTATGGTGCCCGCCCTGCTGGTTATGTCTTCTTTTATTGTCCTGTTAATCGTTTGCAGCATGTCCATTACCAAAGAAAAAGAAACCGGCACCATGGAAAAACTGATTTCCTCCCCCGCGTCCACGGCGGAAATACTGCTGGGCAAAACGGTGCCGTATTTCCTGCTGGGACTGGCCATTATAGGGACCATGTTGGTGGTGGGCATATTCGGTTTCGGCGTGGCCTGGCGCGGCACGGTGTGGCAACTGCTGATAAACGCAGTCATTTTAATCAGCTGCGCTCTATCTGCCGCCACCCTGCTCAGCACCGTTACACACACCCAGCAACAAGCCATGATGGGCGGCGTGCTGGTGCTGCTGCCGGGCATTTTGCTTTCCGGCATATTCTTTCCGGTGGCCAATATTCCGGCTGTATTTCGCTGGATGTGTTACTTAAATCCGCTGATGTACGCCACGGCCAACTTCCGCAACGTGATTTTAAAAGGCGGGGACTGGCTTTATTTCTGGCAGTACGCCGCCGTGGCCGCCGCCATGGCGCTGATACTGGCCTGCGCCGCGTATAAAAACTTTAAGGCCAAATTGAATTGATGCCGGCACTACAAGGAGTCATTACGCTTCTTTCCCTTCAACAACCCCGGCCTTTTGCAGGAAATCAATCATTTCCGCTCCGGCGGTATGCTTGGCTATATCCAAAGCCGTTGTTTCCGTATATCCGTTACGCCCTTTTAAATGAATATCAGCGCCGGCTTGCAACAAACGCTTTACCAAGACAAAATTATTATTCTGTACGCTCAGCATAAGCGGAGAAAGAGTGTATGCTTCATCTATATTCGCCGGGCCGGCCACCAAGTTCGTTTCATTCCAGCAGATATTGGGGTCTGCATGATGATTTAAAAGCCACAGCGCTTTTTCCGTATAATTATTTTTACAGGCAAAAGCCAATGCCGAATAGGACTTAGTATGCATATGCACCGACTGCCGGAAAGAGGAAGCAAAAACAGCATTCACATCCACCCCTTCGCCCAGCAGGATTTCCGCCACGGCAACAGACGGAGTGTCTGTAAACGCTTTATTTTTATGATCCCGGTTTACCTCCCCCAAATGGGCTTGTACATACGCCACATCACCGCGCAAAGCCGCCTGGTGAAAACATTCCCGGTATTTTTGGGTCTGATACTGTTTGAGCCATGAGTCCACCCCGAAACAGGCCGCCGCCGTCTGTATACTCTCGCCTCCGGCATCCTGATAACTCAGGTCCGCCCCGGCATTGATCAGTTCCTGCATCAGCTTAAAATTTTTATGTTCCGCAGCCAACATCAGGGCCGAAGGGCCGCAGCGCTTTTCCTCTCCCAACAGCACAGGCAAATTTACATCAGCCCCGCGTTCCAGCAAAAACTGCACATTCGGCATCCTGTTCATGCGGCAGGCGTGCAGCAGAGCCGTATAACTCATGGGAATTTGCCGGCCTTCCGTTACGGTATAACCTTTAAAATAAATATTCACATCCATTCCTTTTTGCAGGTATTTATCCAACACCGCCGTGGAATTGGCATGTACGAATGCCGGAACGGTCCTTACTTTTTCATCCTCTAAAGAGAAAGCCGTTAGAAGTTTGATTATTTCCTCAGAGGCCCCTGCCTGACGGGCAATGTCCAAAGCGTTCTTCCCGTCACTGTATGTCCGGGTGGGATTGAAGCCGGCATCCTGAAGCAATTTCAGGCATTTTGCATCCCCTGCTGTAACGGCCTGAACAAGGACGATACGAAACAGGCTTTCCCTTTCTTTGGCATTCTGCAAACAGTCAAGCACATACTCCATGTCCCCATTTTCTAATGCGGCCATGAATTTGCCCTCTTGTGATTTCATAGGTTTCCTCCTCTGTCCAGAAAGCGCTACAGCGACTGTTTTATAATATTTCCCAGCGGTTCTTAATTTTATATTTTACAATACGGGGCAAGCCTTTCCCAGCCGACTCACGGCATACCCGAATAAATATCTCCGGATACAACCGCTATTCTCACAAAAAAGCCGCCCCTGAGGGCTAACCCAAACTTTTGCCGATGCGTACGGGCGCGGGCAAACAAGAAGAAGGCGCGGGATGTACGCT
>CALUXH010000066.1 GCA_944324695.1 uncultured Elusimicrobiales bacterium
ATTTAATCCCCAGCGCGGTGTATACCTCGCCGGAGCTGGCCAGCGTGGGGCTGACGCGCACGCAGGCACAGCAGCGCGGGCTGGACGTAAAAGTGCAAAAAGCCTTTATGCTGGCCAACGGCCGCGCCCTGACGCAAGACGCAGCGGAAGGATTTGTGGAAATTATCAGCGCAAAGGACAGCGGCAAACTGCTGGGCGTTTGCCTGGCCGCGCCCAATGCTTCTGAAATTATCAGCCTGTTCACCGTGGCGCTGGAGGCGGTATTTACGGTGCAGCAGCTGCGCAACGTGGTTTTCCCGCACCCCACGGTCAGCGAAGCCGTGGCGGACGCGCTGGCCCGATGACGCGCGATTTTGCCGTCGTGCTGGTCAGCCCGCGCGACCCCAATAATATAGGCGCGGCGGCGCGGGCCATGGCCAATTTCGGCCTTTCGGATTTGCGCGTGGTCACCCCGTACGCCCCCAGCTGGCGCGACGCGGTCAGCGCGGTGGGCGCGCAGGATATTATGCAGTCGGCCCGTTTGTTTGATTCTTTGCCGCAGGCGCTGTCGGACTACAAAGTGACGCTGGCCACCACCGCCCTAAAAAACCGCCGGCTGGACCAACCCGTCATCGCCTTGCCGGATTTGCCGGCGTGGTTGGCCGGGCAAATACAGGGCAAAACCGCATTGGTGTTCGGCAATGAAAAAACGGGGCTGTCCAATGACGACATCGCTCTGTGCACCGCCGTTTTGCATATTCCAACGCGCGCCAAACAGCCGTCTGTAAATTTGGCGCAGGCCGTGATTTTGACGTGTTACGAACTTTCGCGCCAAACGCCTCCCGCGGCGGTGGCGCACCCGTTGCAGCGGGCGACGTTTGCCCAGACGGAGCTGGTCATAGACGAACTGGAGGGACTGATGGTGCAGAGCGGATTTCGCACCGATTACACTCCCACACAACGCAAAGCCCTGCTGCGTGCGCTGGTACGCAAGGGAGAATTGGAAAAGGACGATTTATTCTTCTTAAAGAACTTTGCCCTCTATGTACGGGGCAAACTGGCGGAGAAAACCCATGAACGCACACCTTGACCCTAAAAAACTGCTTACCAAAATCAAGAAAAAAGCCCGCGCGCTGGGGCCGGCCGGCGTAAGAGCGCGTAAAATGTTAGAATATAGAAAAAAGCACGGCAAACAGCCTATGGCATATAATATTTTAGTCATCAATCCCGGTTCCACTTCCGACGATATAGGTTATTATCGCGGGGACAAAGCCGTCTTTGAAGTAACGGTGCGCTATTCCATTACCGATTTGGAACCTTACGAAGGCAAAAACGTGACCGAGCAGCTGCCCTTACGCCGCAAACTGATTTTGGATTATCTTTTAGACCACAAAGTACCGCTTAAAGAAATTGACGCCGTTATCGGACGCGGCGGGTTCATCCGCTCCGTGGAAGGCGGCGTATACGCCGTCAATGACCAAATGGTGTCCGACCTAGAAACGGGCCGCTACGGCGGCATACATCCCAGCAATTTAGGCGGCATATTGGCGCGTGACATCGCCCAGTACGCCAAATGCCCCAGCTTTATCGCCAACCCGGTAGTGATTGACGAGCTGCAGCCCGTCGCGCGTTACAGCGGCATGCCCGAAAATCCGCGCATTTCCATTTTTCACGCCTTAAGCCAGCGCCACGTGGCGCGGCTGATTGCCGAAAAACAAGGCCGCAAATACGAAGACGTGCGCTGTATCGTCTGCCACGGCGGGGGCGGCATTTCCATCGGGGCGCACCGCAACGGAAAAGCGGTGGACGTCAGCAATGGTTACGAGGGGGAAGGCCCCATGACCCCCCAGCGCAGCGGCACCGTGCCCTGTGCCGGCTTGGTCAGCATGTGCTTTTCCGGCAAATACACCCAAAAAGACATACGCCTGAAAATGCGCGGCAAAGGAGGCTTGGCCGCCTATACGGGCACCTATGACGTCAAAGAACTGGAAGAATTTATCCGCACCGGCAAAAAGCGTCCGGGCTCGCTGATTCACTGCACCAAAGAAAAGGCCAAAGAAGCCTTAGACGCCATGATTTACCAAATGGCCAAAGAAATCGGCGCGCTGGCGGTGGTGTTGGAAGGGAAAGTGGATTTTATCGCGCTGACGGGCGGACTGATGTTCAGCAAGTACATTCCGCATGAAATTGCGCGCCAGGTGGGCTGGATAGCCCCCATTTACGTTTATCCGGGCAGCGAAGAAAAAGACGCCCTGCGCGATGCGGCGCGCCGCGCGCTGGAAGATCCCTCTTTAGTGAAACATTATTCGTAATAAAAGGAGTATATACATATGAAGTTTAAGAGCTTTGAAGACCTGATTAATCAGGTAAAAGGCAAATCCAACCGCGTGGTCGTCCCGGGCGCGAACAATGCAGAAGCCCTGGAAGCCATTAAAATGGCCGATGACAACGGATTGATTTCCCACGGTATTCTCATCGGGCCGATTGCCCGGGTAAAAGAAATGGTCAAGGCCGCCGGCCTGCCGGAAGAAAAGTTTGAATTCATTGACTGCGAAGACGTCCCCACCATGTGCAAACTGGCCGTAGACCAGATTTTGGCCGGCAAAGGCGACTTTTTGATTAAAGGCCTGGTGGACACCAAATATTACATGAAGGCTATTTTAAACAAAGAAGCCCACCTGGTGCCGGAAGGGGCGTTGCTGTCGCACTTTGTGCTGTTCAGCACGCCGAAATACAAAAAACCCTTCGCGGTGACGGACAGCGCCGTCGTCATTTCCCCGACGCTGGAACAAAAAGCCAAAATCATTCAGAACGCCGTCAATACCATGCACAAACTGGGCCTGGAAAACCCCAAAGTGTCCTGCGTGTGCCCCGTGGAAAAAGTCAATGAAAAAATCCCCAGCACGGTGGACGCGGCCGAACTGGCCAAAATGAATGCGGAAGGCAAAATCACGGGCTGTGTGGTGGAAGGGCCGTATGACCTGTATATTTCCCTGTCCGAAAAGAAAGCCGCCGAAAAAGGCATTACGGGCAAACAGGTGGCAGGCGATGCAGACATTCTGATGCTGCCGGACCTGGACGCGGGCAACCCGCTTTATAAGGCCCTGGCTTTCTTCGGCGACCATATGGAAGCGGCGGCCGTGTTGGTCGGGCCGACCATTCCGGTCATTCTGCCTTCGCGCGCCGATGACCCGAAAGTCAAACTCAACGCCATTGCGTTGTGCTCTTTCTTAAAAGACCAGAAATAAAAGAAACGGGGCGGCCGGACACCGGCCGCCCCTTTGCGCGTCTATGTATAAAAAACTGATTGCTTTTTTTAACCGTCATTACCGCCGCTACCACGATTTGATGTTTTATTCGCTGACGCTGGCGGTGATCGTGCTGACTACGGTGCTGACCGTGGTAATTACGCGCGAGAAAAACCACTTGGAAGAAATCAATTCTTACCAAAAAGAAATTTACGCCCAGGATTTTACCGTAGGACAGAAGCCCGTCTATGTGGCCCTGCAGGAAGCGGGCCTGGACAATGTGGAAGTGTCGGAAATCGTGGACAAATTAAATTCCGTCGTAGATACGCGCAAACTGCAGAAAAA
>CALUXH010000067.1 GCA_944324695.1 uncultured Elusimicrobiales bacterium
CGTCCAAACGTTTCTTTTCCTATATATATGTAAGGCAAGGAGTCTATACTTGGCTGCACCGCCGTGAAGGGCGGGATATTTGGCGCGGACTGTATGAGCCTCCTCTTCTGGAAAGCACTGCTCCTCTAATGGAGAAAGAACTCGAAAAAACCGATTTTTGCTGTAAATATTTCAGCCGTAAATCCCCCCGCCTGCACGCCGGCCCCATTAAACACGTACTGTCCCACCGCATTATTTACGCGTGGTTTTATACAGTAAAGGTTCCCCTTTCTGCCCGTCCACCTGAGGGTTTTATCCGCGTGGCGGAAAAAGACGTAAAGAAATATGCTTTGCCGCGTCTGGTGCAAAAAATTTTGGAGCGGATTTAGCGCCAAAACCGCATAAAAAACCCCGCCTTTCGGCGGGGTTTTCGTTTGGGTTTGTTTTAGAATTTGTATCCGAAGGTCAGCGCAAACATATCGCTCTTTCCGTCGGTGTATTTGATGGAAACAGGCATACCCGTGGCTTTGCTCATCTGACTGGAAATGCCACTTAAGTCTTTGCCGAATACGTGCGCATAGGCAAAGTCCAACGTCCAATTATCCTGCGCATAGCCCACGCCCACACTGGCAATATGGCGGTCGTCCACCGGTACCAGCGTGTCCATTTCATGGCGGTTGATGGGGGATTTGTCAAACACATATCCCGCCCGCAAAGCCCAGTTTTGGTTGAGCTGGTATTGCGTGCCGAAATTAATGCGGTAGACGTCTTTGTAATTTTTGTTGTTATATACAAAGGGGTTGTTGCTGTTGTCTTTATACTGGATTAAGATTTGGTCGTAGGCGCTCCAGAAAGTGCCCACAATACCGGCTTCCAATACCCATTTATCCGTCGGTCGGAAAGAGATACCGGCGGAAATGCTGTCCGGCAGAGAGATGGAGCCTTCCGCATCGCCGCTTTTAATGTTCAAGTTGGTGTACTGATTGTTTCCGGCGTCAATGCGGCCGTTTAAGTTTTGTTTTACTTTGGAGCGGTACATTGCGCCAAAGGCCCATTTTTCGGCCCACAGGGGCTTGTAAACCAAAGAGAAATTTCCCCCCCAGCTTACGCCGCTTCCGCTGATTTCATAAGGACCCGGTTGGGCTCCCAAATTAAAGAAAGAATTCTGCGTAAAGCCGATGACCATGGCTTCCAAGCCCATAGCCACGGACAATTCATCATTGGCTTTGACGGCGATGGTCGGCGTAAAAGAGAAGGTTTCCAGTTTTACTTTATAGGCCAAATTGCTGCCTATCCATGAATTTACGGGGTCTTCATATTCCCCTCCCAAACCATAACGGGAAAAACCGCCTAAACCAAAAGATACCTGATCGCTCCATTTGTGCGTAATGTAAAAGTTAGGCAAATACCAAACGTCATTTTTAAGAGAGCGGGACTGATTGGCCACCGTCGTTGTGGCGTCGGCGGTGACAATCGCCATACCGATTTGGGCCTGCGTTCCTTCCAGCTCGGTAATCAAAGCGGGGTTGGTGGCCAAAGAAGCCGGTTCGGCCCCGTTGGTCATGGTCGCACCGCCCATGGCGGTGGTGCGGGCGCTGTATTCATACAGCGCAAATCCCGCGCCCTGTACGTCGGCGCAGAACAGTAAAGGCAACAACAATACGGCAAGCGTCTTTAATGTTTTTTGCATGTAGGGGATCCTTGTGTTGGATTGTACGTCCGGGTGAGACTGTAAACAATTCTCCCTTTCCGTTTTGGCGGAAAGGGAGAAAAATTTATTTGCTTAACTGATTGATTTTATCTTTGGCAAATACCCCGAAGTAGGTTTGGGTGTAATCTTCCAGCAGTTTTTTGTAAGTGTCCAGCGCCGCGGCCGTATCGCCGGAGAGTTCCTGGCTTAAAGCCAATGTAAAGTAAGCCTGGGGCAGCGCAAAACTGGTCGGATTGGCAGTGATAAAATTCTGCAAGGTGGAAATAGATTCTTTATAATCTTGCACGGCCTGCTGAGCTCCGCCCAAAGATACGGCGGCAATGGCGCGCACCTGCGGGTTTTTGGCGTTTAGCAGCGTTTTATAGATATCTTCCGCCTGAGCAAAATTTTCTTCCGTAAACAACAAATCCGCCTGCATGAGTTTGCCGTAATATGCGGCATCCGTGTCCGGATAAGCTTCATTGAGCTGGTCAAAGGCGGCAAAACCCGCTTCCTGCCCTTGGGAGAGTAAAGCCAGCTGGGCATCATAAAAGCGGGCCCAGGAATTTTGCAGGGTGTTTTTCCGGTGGGAAACATACCCCGAAATTCCCCCCGCCAAAACGACAACGGCAATCAGTATGACCAGCAAGGGTTTCTTGTGGGCTTTGCAGATGTCAATAAATTTGGAAATGGCTGCAGAGAGCGTTTCTTGGTTGTTGGTAGTAGTGTTTTGCATATGTTTTATTATAGTAAAAAAACAAAAATTTGAAAAGTTTTGCTCTGCCGGATTGCGTCCTTTTTTGAAATATTGTATGTTAAAAGAGTTCGGAGAATTTTTTTTATGCTCAATATTACGACAATTGGAGAGGTGTTGTTGGATTTGTGTCCCACGGGGGCCCGCCTGGGCGGCGCGCCTGCCTGTGCGGCGTGGTATTGCGTAGAGCTGGGGGCGTGCAGCACTTTGCTGTCCGCTGTCGGGCAGGATGAGCATGGAAGCCATATTCAAAAAGAGCTGCGTGCGCGCCATTTATCTTTGGAGCATGTAAGCGTATTGTCTGATTTTCCCACCGGGGAGGCGAGGGTCCATTATGACGAGAACGGCAAAGCCTCATACCGTTTTCTGGAAGACGTTGCGTGGGATCATCTGCGCTGGGGCCCGGCGGTGGCTTCGCTGGCGCAGGGCACGGACGGCATAATTTATGGCACGCTGGCCCAACGCAGTGAAGAGTCCCGCAAAACCATATATGAATTTCTGGATCGCACCTCTCCAGATACTTTGCGTTTGTTTGATTTGCATTTGCGCTATCCATATTATTCTTCCGAAGTGCTGGAGCAGTCTTTCTCCCGCGCGACCGTGGCCAAATTCAGTCGCTCGGAGTTTCCCGTCGTGAGCCGCTGGATGGGGATGGAAGGGGCCGGAGCGGAGCAGGTGACTCGGGCTTTGCTGGGGCGCTATCCTTCGTTGCGTCTGGTGGCTTTTACGCGCGGGGAAGAAGGAAGCCTGCTGGTGGAAAGAGAAAAGATATATGAATGCGGCGGATTTTATGCCGATCAGTTTGTCAATACTTCCGGCAGCGGGGAAGCGTTTAGTGCGGTGTTGTGCGTCGGCCTGTTAAACGGGGCGGATTTACAGGCCGTCAATGAAGAGGCCAACCGCGCCGCCTGTTGCGTTTGCTGTGAGCCCGACACCCTGGCCCCGCTGAGCGATGAAGTGCTGGACAATTTGCAAAAAGCGCGCATTATCTGATTTTTGAGGATAATAAAAAACCCCGCCTTCGGGCGGGGTTTTTGTGGAAATAATTTACGCCAGTTCCCGTTCCGTCAGCTGGCGGCATTCTATGCCGTTTTTGTTTAGCAATATCAGGCCGTCTTGGCTGCGGTCATACAAATTTTTATAGAACACGCGCGCGATGCCCGCCGTGATA
>CALUXH010000068.1 GCA_944324695.1 uncultured Elusimicrobiales bacterium
TTTAAAAAAGGCCCCTGTGCGGGGCCTTTTTATTCTACCAAATATAGTACGCCGGTATTAAGAGCAAAAGCGACAGCGCAATCAAAATCACTTCCAGTTTCATAAACCATTTGACCCATGCCGTATAGCTGATGCCCGCCAGCGCCAGCGCGCCCATGGTGACGGGGGCGGTGGGAATGATGGGGTTGCCCCAACCTTCGCCGAACTGATAGGCCAAAATGACTGTTTGGCGCGATACGTCCACCAGGTCCCCCAACGGAATCATAATAGGCATGGTCAGTACGGCCTGACCCGAGCCGGAAGCGATAAATACGTTCAGCAGTGTCTGCACGCCGAACATGGCCTGAGAGGCCAAAATGGGGTGCAAATGGCCCAATCCCTGCGTCATGCTGTGCAGGAAGGTGTCCAAAATGTGTCCGTCTGCGGCGATAATGACGATAGAGCGGGCCAGCGCCATCAGCACCGCCACGCCGATCATGCTTTGCGCGCCGGCCAAAATGGCGTCGGTGGCCTCATTGAGTTTAAGTTTGCCGAAATACGCCGCCGCAATCGTTACTCCCAAAAACACGGCGGCTATTTCCGTCATATACCACTGGTATTTAATAATGCCGTAAAACAGCACGCCCATTCCCGCGGCAAAAGACAGAAACACCAGCTTGTGCGCGCGCGTTAAGCGGAAGGTTTCGTCCACCACTACGTCATTTACGATGTTAAGCTCCGCGCGGCGCACCACGTCCATTTTGGCGGTCATGCTTTTGCTGGGATGCTTTCGTATTTTTTCTCCGTACCAGGTAAAAAACGCCGCCACCACGGAAGTAAAAATAAACCATACGACCACGCGGTACTGCCAGCCCGAATACATGGGCAGCTGCGCAATGGTCTGCGCAATGCCCACCGTAAACGGATTGATAAACGCCGAAGAAAACCCCGTAAACGCGCCGATAAAAGGTATGGCCATGCCTACCAGCGTGTCATAGCCCAAAGACAGCGCCAGCGGGATAAAAATGGGGATAAAAATCAGCGTTTCTTCTTCCATGCCGAACACCGCCCCGCACAGCGAAAACAAAAACATACAGGTCGGTATAAATAAAATGCGGTATTTGGAATGCCTGGCGAAAAAGAAACTGACTTTTTTTATCAGCGTATTGACCGCGCCCGTGCGTTCTATGACGGTAAACAGTGCGCCCACCACCAAAATAAACGCAATGATTTCGGCGCACTGGGCAAAGCCTTTTATCGGCGCCTGCAGCGCCTGCCCGATGCCCTGCGGGACGGCGGCCACCGTGTGGAAAGAGCCCGCCACGGCGTAGGTGCGGCCGTCTTTTTCCACGCGTTCATACTGTCCGGCGGGCACCAGCCACGTCAGGGCGGCTACGGCCAGCATGATGCTGAAAATCAGAAAATAGGTGTTGCAGAATTTGGAGAGAATACTTTTCATTTTTGTTTTCCTCTGTACGGCGCGTGCGCGCCTTTTTTAAAATAAAAAGCCTCCCGCCGGCTCAAACAAAACAAAATGCGGCGGGAGGCAAAAATGCTTATTGCCAGTGCATGAAATACGGCGGTACCAGCGCGGCAAAAGACAGCAGATACATCACAATCAGCAGCGGCAGCAGCCATTTAAGCCACTTGCCGTAAGCGATTTGCGCAAAGCCGATGGCGGCGATGGTGACCGGGTCGGTGGGGAAAATCATGTTCAGCCAGCTGCCGCCCAGCTGGAAAGACAACACCATCGTTTGGCGCGTAATGCCGATAAGGTCGGCCAGCGGGGCCAAAATGGGCATGGTCAGCACGGCTTTGCTGGAGCCGGAAGGGATAAAAAAGTCTATGACCGTTTGCAGCATCATGGCCGCCCAGGAGGCGACAATCGGGTGCAGCTTGGATATGCCTTTGGACATAAAGTTCAGCATGGTGTCCAGAATCTGCCCCTGCTGGGCAATCAGGATAATGGCCTGGGCAAAGCAGAGCAGCATGGCGATGGACGCCATGCCGCGCACGCCGTCAAAAAAGCTGTCGTTAAATTCGCTCATGGACAGACCGCCCACAATGGCCGATAGAAACCCTACGCCCAAAAACAGCGCGGCGATTTCGCTGATGTACCAGCCGCTTTCTTCCAGGTCCAAAATCTGCATCAGGTCCCAGCCCGTAAAGCCCTTGATGAAGTCACACAGCTGCGGCTTGAGCACCCCCGCAACCAGCCCCAGCATGCCCAGACCGAATACAATCAGCACCAGTTTCTGGCGCGCGGTGATTTTTTCCACGCTCTGGTTCATGCCCAATTCCTGGCGTTTGGTCAGGTCAAACTGATAGGTAATGCTTTTGGTCGGGTCTTTGCGGATTTTGCGCGCGTACAGCATCATAAACGTAATCACCACCGCCGTGCACACCGCCCAGATAATCAGGCGGTAACCCAGCCCGGAGTATAACGGCAGCTGCGCAATGCCCTGCGCAATGCCTACGGTGAACGGGTTGGTAAACGCGGCGGCAAACCCCACGCCCGCGCCCACAAACGGGATGGCGGTGCCCAGGGCGGAATCATATCCCAAAGACAGCGCCAGCGGGATAAAAATGGGGATAAAAATCAGCGCTTCTTCACACATGCCGAACGTGGCCCCGCACAAAGAAAACAAAATGACTCCCAGCGGAATGAACAGAAACTTAAATTGCGGGTGCTTGGTGAAAAAACGGCTGGCTTCTTTAATGCCGGCGGCAATGGCGCCCGTTTTCTCCACCACGGCCAGTACGCCGCCGATGACGAGCAAAAACACGATGACCAGCGCGGTGTTTTCAAAACCGTGTATGGGGGCCTGCAATACGTCAAAAATTCCCTGCGGGTTGGCCTTCACGGCGTGATAAGTGCCCGCCACGACCACCTGGCGGCCGTCCACGTCCATTCTGTCATACGCGCCGCTGGGCACAATCCACGTCAGCGCGGTTACCAACACGATAATGCTTAAAATAATGGCAAACGTGTTGAGCTGGGGCAATTTCCACTTCAGTCTCATTTTCTGTCTGGGTAACCTCTCGTCTAAAAAATAAAAAGACGGCTTTTTACCTCTGTACCACCCGGCTGTCCGCAAACGGATACCATAGGGCCCTGTAGGGTCGGCTCACTGCCAAGTACAAAAATAAAAAACCGTCCTGTATTTATTATTGTACAAAAATGTACCGGCATGCGGAGATTTATTTTGGTGGAATTATGAATCATAAAAGGTCCAAAGAATACGTTGCATGGGGGCTTGTTTTTATTTGGTATCCGTCCGTATTTTAAGTTTTTGCTGCTGCGGCGGAAAATTCCAGCCGCAAAGGATGCAAACGCCGCCGCCGGTCCGCCGTGGCCGGCGGACGGACGGGGGACTTTACTTTTTTGACGTTTTTTGATAAATTTTCCTTATGAAAAATTATACATTGCAACAAGCTTTCTTTTGGAAACATCCTTCGGGGAGCTTGCATGGGTTTACGCTGATAGAGCTTTTGGTGGTGGTGCTGATTATTGGCATATTGGCCGCCATTGCGCTGCCGCAGTATAACAAGGCGGTGGCTATTGCGCGATCTTCGGAGGCCGTCACCGTGTTAAAAACAATTACGGACGCGCAGGAAGTGTACTATTTGGCTAACAATGAATATACGGATGATATTTCTAATTTAGATGTACAGGTGTCGGATGGGAAATACTTTACATTTGAATGCCGTTACCAACGCACCTGTTATGCCTGGCCTAAATTACCGGATTATCCGGTCATAGAATTTCATATGCAAAATATGGGCGGTACCAATAATCCGGAAGAAAGTTACTTGGGCAAACACTGGTGCCAGGTGGGTTTTAGCAATACGGACATGATGTCGGGCGACAAAGAAAAAGCCCGTAAAATTTGCGAGGCCCTGGGGACGCAGGATACCAAGGTAAGCAAGGACTATTATATTTTGAAGTAATGCCGCTGCGGCGGTGCAAAGATATATTACTGATAAAAACCCGGGGTTTTCCCCGGGTTTTTATCGGTTGTATTAAAAGTACAGATCCCGCTTTCCTTCTTTGATTTTAGCCAGGTTTTCATCAACCATCTTCCGGATGGGTGTGCCCTGCGGGAAGTTTTCCCGCGTTGTGTTCTCAATTAACGCGTAGCCTTTGGCCTTTAGTGCGGCGGGAGCAAAATCCTCCAAATATTCCGCAAAGGTAAACATGGCATTGGGAAGGCAGTGTTTTTTAATCAGGCCGGGTTTGGCCATATCCATAAAGTCTTTGCCCACGCGGCCCAAGCGGTAGCAGCCCGTGCAGAAGGAAGGCATATGTTTGGCCTCCACAACAGCGTCTATGACCTCGGCCAGACTGCGGTCGTCGGTCAGCGTGAACTGGCTGCCGTTTTCCTTGTCATAAGAATATCCTCCCGGGTTTACGCGTGACGCGGCGGAAATTTGTGATACGCCCAGTTCCAGGCAGGCATTGCGCATGGCGGGGGATTCGCGCGTGCTTAAAATAATGCCCGTATACGGCACCGCCAGGCGGATGACGGCTACGACCTTTTTAAAATCGTCGTCGCTGAGCTGGTAGGGCGGATGCAGGCTGAAGTCGGAGCCTTCGGCGGGCTCTATGCGCGGAATGGAGATGGTGTGCGGGCCCACGCCGTAAGTTTTGTCCAAATAAAACGAGTGTTCCAGCGTGGCCAGAATTTCATACTTGTAATCATACAGGCCCAGCAAAGGCCCGATGCCCACGTCATTAATGCCCGCTTTTAAAGCGCGGTCCATGGCGTCCAAACGGAACTGGTAATCTTTTTTGGCTCCGGCTAGGTGCAGTTTTTCATAGGTTTCTTTGTGGTAGGTTTCCTGGAAAAGCTGATACGTGCCGATGCCGCATTTTTTAAGCTCTTCAAATTCTTCCTGCACCAGGGGGGCAATATTGACATTGACGCGGCGGATATTCTGGCCATTCCAGCGGGTTTCATAAATAGCTTTGATGCTGTCGTATACATACTGCAGGCCTCCGCCGGGATAGGCTTCCCCGGCCACCATCAAAATACGCTTATGGCCCTGTTTAAGCAGTTCGGTAACTTCCTGGTGTATTTCTTCGCGTGTGCTGGCATGGCGTTTGAGGGAGGTGTTGCTTTTGCGGAAGGCGCAGTAAATGCACTCATTGGTGCAAATGTTGGAAATATACAGCGGGGCAAACAGGACAATGCGGTTGCCGTAAATAGCTTCTTTGACGTATTTGGCTGCATCAAAAAGCTTCTGTAAAAGGTTCTTATCGGTAATATTTAACAGTACCGCCGCTTCCCGCAGGGTAATGCCGTGCAAATTTTTGGCTTTGCTCAAAATATCCGTCACTTCGGCGTCCGTATGGGAACGGGCTTCTTCCAAAGTTCGTTGCAGTTTCTCGTCATCAATAATCATATGTATATGATAGCACTTTTGGGGGGCGGGCGTAAGACGGGAAAAATGCGCCCCGGGAGTTCCCGGGGCGTGGTATTTGGCAAAACTTACGGACGGATTTTATCCATCATACGTGGGAAGGGAATAGTTTCCCTCACGTGTTGCAGACCACATACCCAGCGTACCATGCGTTCAATGCCCATGCCGAAACCCGAATGAGGCACACTGCCGTATTTACGCAAGTCCAGATACCAGTCGTATCCGGCGGGATCCAGGCCGTTTTCTTTCATGCGGCGCACCAGCGTGTCGTAGTCGTCTTCTCTCTGGCTGCCGCCGATGATTTCGCCCGCGCCTTCGGGGCCGATAACGTCCACCGCCAGCACCACGTCGGGGTTTTGCGGATCCTGCTTCATGTAAAACGCCTTGATGGCGGTGGGGTAGCGGTGAATCATGATAGGCGTGTCATAGTCTTCGCCCAACAGGGTTTCTTCGTCGCCGCCAATGTCGCCGCCCCAGGGGGTGTCGTTTCCTTTTTTATGCAAAATTTCAATGGCGTCGGTGTAAGCGATGCGCGGGAATTTCTTTTCCACGGTGGCCTGCAGTTTGGTGGTGTCGCGCTCTAAGATTTTCAGTTCCGCGGCGCGGTTTTTCAGCACCTGCCCGACGATGTATTTAATGAAATCTTCGGCCAGGTCCATGTTGTCGTCCAAATCATTATAGGCCACTTCCGGTTCCACCATCCAAAATTCCGTCAGGTGGCGGCGGGTTTTGCTTTTTTCGGCGCGGAAAGTCGGGCCGAAGCAGTAGGTGCGTCCCAGCGCCATGGCGGAGGCCTCGCCGTAGAGCTGGCCGCTCTGGGTCAGGAAGGCTTTTTCGCCGAAGTAATCGGTTTCAAACAGCGTGCTGGTGCCCTCGCAGGCGGCGGGGGTCAGGATGGGGGAATCGGCCAGCACAAAGCCGTTGTTATGCAGATATTCGCGGATAGAGAAAATGATTTCGTCGCGGATTTTCAAAATGGCGTTTTGTTTCAGCGAGCGCAGCCACAGGTGGCGGTTGTGCATGAGGAAATCCGGCCCGTGCTCCTTGGGGGAAATGGGATAATCTTTGGCCATTTGCACGACGTGCAAATCCTTCACGCCCATCTCAAAACCCAGCGGGGAGCGTTTGTCCTCGCGTATAGTGCCCGTAACGGTGATGGAAGATTCTTGCGTTAGTTTGTCGCCCAGTTCAAAAAGTTCCGGACTGACGTCCCCTTTAAACATCACGCACTGGATAATACCGCTGCCGTCGCGCAGCTGCAGAAAATGCAATTTGCCGCTGGAGCGTTTATTATAGAGCCAGCCCTTTAAAGTAATTTCCTGGCCGACGTAACGGCCCACGTCGCTGACTCTGATTTTGCTGGACATAGTACCCTCACAAAAATGAAATATATATTATTGTATCTTTTCCGCGCGCCCGCTTCAATGTTCCTGCGGCGGACCAATTAAAAGGCCTTGCATTGTTTTTTTTTTTTGATAAATTTTGCATATGGGCAAAATTTATCAAAAAATGTATCTGCAACATAAAAACCGCTCTGAAGGTGTTTTAGGCGGCTTTATGCATAATGTCATCCTGAGAACTTTTTACTCGGAATCCCAATCCCTTTCCGGCAAACGGGCCGGCTTTACGCTGATTGAACTGTTGGTCGTGGTGCTGATAATCGGCATATTGGCCGCGGTGGCTTTGCCGCAATATGAACGGGCTGTAGTCAAGGCCGATGTGGCGAAAATTTTGCCCTGGTTTGACACCATTAGCAAAGGACGCACGATGTATCTTCTGGAAGGAGGCAAGCCCAATTGTATGGACTTGGGCCGTTATATGCTGGCGGCCGGCGTGCAGGCCGATACCCGTTGCGGTTCGGGCACTTCTCCTATTTGCAGCAATACCAACAGCTGGTGTGACTCCAATCTGTATATTACCGATGAAGATGTTATTTCTACCTACAACGGCCATGCCGCATATACCTATAACAAACATGGATATCATTTCCGTTTAACTATGTTGGCCGCCGAGAAACCCGTTCTGCAGGAAGAGCATGGAGTGGTGTATTGCGCACCGTTAAAATCGGGGGGATATAATCCGGCGCAAAAGGATCATGATATTTGTAAAATGTTGTCCGGCAACGCCCCCATGATCCGTTGCGGATTAGGTTTGGACGGCTGTTACGCAATGAATTAAAATTCCGTTAAATGATATTCAGTCCGGAAGAAAAGTTTTGTTTTCTCTCCGCATATGCTATAATAAATATGTTCCAGCCAGCAGGAACATCGTTTTTCGGGCGTGTAGCTCAGCTTGGGAGAGCGCCTCGTTCGCAACGAGGAGGTCGTCGGTTCGATCCCGATCACGTCCAAATTTAGAAACCCCGCTTTAGGCGGGGTTTTAAATTTGTACTGATAGAGAACCGAACGAACGACGAGTGGCAAACCGAAAGGCGCTGCTCCGCTCCGAAGGGAGCCGAGGAGGTCGTCGGTTCGTCACGGGTCACGTCCATTTTTTAAATTAAAACGCTCCGGTTCGTTGTTGCAGACTCCTTCGGATACCTTGGGCTCCGCCCTTTTCAGTATACGCTCAGTCGTCTGCGCTTAGACCCGGAGCGTTTTCTTTTTAAAATTTTTTCAGTAGAAATAAAATGCGGGAAACGCCGTTCCCGTTGAGGAAAGCTACTGGCGGAAAAGCCCCAAAAACGGCGTTTTATTTTTTCCGCGTGTCTTTCAGTTCCGTGCCCGGAAAATAATGCATCAGAATTTCAGGGTATTCCTGGCCCGCTTCGGCACGCCCGGCCGAGCCCGTTTGGCAAAACCCTACGCCGTGACCCCAGCCGCCTCCGTAAAAGACAAAGTTTTTCAGTTCGCGGTCTTCGTAATGCGGCACGACGATAAAATAGGTGCTGCGCAGCATGCCCGGGGCCAGATTGCTGCGGATGCTGTTCTCTTTGGTCAGGGTAATGCTTCCTTTTGTGCCTTTTACCAGTACGCGGCTGACATAGCCGGAACGTCCGCGCCGCTGCGGAATAATGGCGGTAATGCGCCCGATGTCTTTGCGCTGGCGTTTGATAATTTGACGCAAATCTTTTTCATCTATGACGCGTGCCCAACGGTAGGCGGCGCGACTGACGTGTTTGGCATAGCGGCTGTAAGCATTCTGCGGATGCTGCAGAAGCGTTTTGAACTGGTAAGGCTGTATTTTGTCAAAATCGAAATCTTTATAATCACTGGTCGGTATCAGGTACGGCGTTTGGTACCAACCGGCTTCTTTGGCGCTTTGGGTAAAACCGCCCGCATTGGCTGAAAACACGGCTTCCACGGGTTTGCCTTTGTATAACAATACTTGGCCCATGGTGCTTTCCACGGCGGCGTTGCCCGGTTCGCTTTCGGCGTTTACGCCGCCGTATACCTGACAGTTCTGCGTGTCGCACAAATCATACCCGAAGGCTTTGTGTTTGCCCATATGTTTTAAAGCGTAAGTGCGCGCCAGCACGGCCTGGGCGCGCAGAGCGTTCATCGGAAAACCCGACGGCATTTCCGACGACATAACCCCCATAAGGTATTCTTCGATATTGACCAGGTTGACGGGAAGCAGGGTGCCGCGTTTTTTGTCGTGGATAATTTCCAGCCGTCCGCGGTATTCTTTGTCGTCCACGCTGGCCCAGGTCATGCCCGCCCCGCTCATGACTTTTTGTATTAAAATAGTGGCTCCTTGCTGTGCGGAGGCGGATTTTGGCGTTACAATTACCGCCCCCGAAAAAGGATAGCGTTTCCCTTCCGGAGATACCAGGCTGGCCCGGCCTTTGTTCAGTTCCGCCCGCCAGGTCTGCTTTGCTTTGCCGATGACCAACGTTTTTCCGCTGGCTTTGTCCGTAATGCGAAAAGGGTGGGAGGGGGTAAAAATCACGCTGGTTCGCTGAGACGGCCGGCCTCCGGCCGTCGTGCCCAGCGCCACGCGCAGCGGCTGGAGTCTGCCTTCCAGAGATACGACGGGTTTGACAATTGTATGCGTGGAGCGTTCTTTGCGGGCGCTTAATTTCTTTTCGCTTTTAGTCAATTTGGGGCGCAGTCGGGCCACGGCGGCCTGCGCTTGGGCGTCACGCGGGCTGGATGAGCGCAATATGCGGTACTGGCGGTAGGCCTCATTGTATTGTTTGTCTTTTTCCAAAGCGCGGGCGTAATGGCGCCGGGCTTCGGTAAACTGGTGATCGTAGGCGACCGCCTTGCCAAAGGCTTCGGCGGCTTTGTTCCACTTTTTGTCGGCTTCGTACAATTCTCCCAGCAGGTAATTGGACAAAGAGGTGTGGTGTTTTCCTTTGGCCGCCTGGCGCAAATTGCGTTCGGCCAGCTTGCGCTCCCCCATTCCCTGCTGGGCACGGGCCAGGTTAATCAAAATAAATTCGGAACGTTCCCCGCCGCCCGGGAGCTGGGAATAAAATTTCTCCGCGTTTGCGTATTGGCCGTCCGCCAAGTAAGCCTCGGCGGTAAATTCAATAATTTCCTCATCCTGCGGGTACAGCAGGTATGCCGAAGACATGATGTCCACGGCCTGTTTGGGGTTGCCCTGCTCCAGCGTAATAAAAGCGGCGTTTAAGAAAGCGTCGCGCGCATCCGTTTCTTTGGAAATGGCAATGTACTGCTTCAGCGCGTCGGCGGGACGGCCGTCAAAATACATTTCCGCCGTTTCGGCCAGCCGGGAGGGCAGGTCTTTTTCCTGCGCCACCGCGCACAGCGGCAGGCAGAGCAGAAGAGGCAGTATCAGTAATTTGGGCATATTTATTATAATTATACCAATATGAACACACCCATGCCCCAGTGGCTTAAAGAAATGGTTGGCCGCAACAAAGCGGCCCTGCGCACCCAAACGGCGGAGAAGGCGCAAAGCGGTTTGGACCGCGCCGCGCTGCATACCGTGTGCGTAGAAGCCAAATGCCCCAACCGCGGCGAATGTTTAAACTGCGGCGATGCGACATTTATGATTTTGGGCGGTATTTGCACGCGCGGCTGCAGATTCTGCGCGGTAACCAAGCAAAAACCGCTGCCGCCCGATGAAACGGAAGCGGACAAAATTGCGCAGACGGTGCGGGAGTGGCACATACGCTACGCGGTGCTGACCTCGCCTACCCGTGATGATTTGCCCGATGGAGGGGCGGGGCATTTCGCGCGCGTCATGCGCGCCATAGCGGCTTTAAATCCGGACGTTTTGACCGAGCCTCTGATACCCGATTTCCGCGGGCGTATGCAGGACGTGGATACGGTGCTGGCGGCTTCTCCGGCCGTGCTGGCCCATAATATAGAAACCGTGCCTCAACTGTATCCCGGCGTGCGTGTGGGAGCCGATTACCGCCGCTCTTTGAATTTGCTGGCCTATGCCAAAAAAGCTTCCCCGCGGGCATTTACCAAATCCGGCCTGATGTTGGGGCTGGGGGAAACGGAGGAACAGGTGAAAGGCACGCTGAAAGATTTGCGTGAGGCGGGGGTGGATTTAATTACCATCGGGCAGTATCTGGCCCCGTCCAATAAGCATCATCCCGTCTTGCGTTATCCCGAGCCGGCCGAATATGAGATGTGGACGCGCTACGCACTGGATTTAGGTTTTGCCGGCGCGGCCTGCGGGCCGTTGGTGCGCAGCAGTTACCGCGCGGGAGCTTTGTACCGCCAGGCCGTATTGCACGGAAAATTAAGCGCGCAAAATACGGAAAAACAGGTATAATAAAAGAAATGAAACATCTGTTTGTCGTTTGTGTGTTGTTTTTTTTGTGTGCCTGCGCCGGCAATCCGCCGCAGTGGTGGAATCCGTCCGGCACATACGCTTCTGACGGAAATGAAAACCATGTTTCTTCTCCCGTCCGGCCTTCTTTGCCTTCCGTTGTAACGGCGGAAGAGGAAGAACCCTATCCGATGGAACAAAACATTGAGCCCGTTGTGGAAAGCTATGAGGAATTAAATCTCTCTGCGTTGGGCTCGCCGCAGGATGCGGGGGAAATTGTGCAAGAACCGTCTTCTGATACTGCGGCGGAAGAGTCTGCCAAGGCGCAGAATACGCAAAAGACGAATTCGGCTCCCGTCAAGGCTGCCGTACTGCCGGAAGAAGAATATTTGCCTGCGGACGGGTCTTTGCCTCCGCCCAGCGTTTTACAATAATTAACCCCGCCTCCGGGCGGGGTTTTTCATGCACGCTTCCTAAAGTTTTATTGGCCGTTCGTCTGAGAATAAACTATCCGAACGTTGTGGCGATTGCCGAGTTTTTTGTTTCGAGCCAAATAAAGACCCCCCGATATCCAATCGGGGGGGTCACGTCGACTCTTTCATTCTCTTTTCCTTTTTAAGTCAGGCCGGGCGACTTATCCATCCCGGGCAACCTCCGTCACCGCACGCTCCGCAACAGGCCGAACCAAGTACATCAACCTCCGCGAAACGCCGTACGTCTGCACACTGCCTGCCGCCAACGCCTGCACCACCCGTTTACCAACCGGTGACGCCACATCAGGCGGCCGTTTCCTGTCCATCCGCTCCGCAGCCCGGGCCCCACATCCGCCCGCCGCCGCGGCACCGCTCGGTCAGTCCGCTTTACTGTCCGCTTTCCTTCCCTTCGCGGCCGGCCAGTCACCCATGCACCCAACCTGGGACTGTCTTATTGACAGTATAAGCGGATTTAAAAAATTGTCAAGGGGTAATTTTACTTTTTACATTTTTCGCAATGAGTTCTTATATCCTAATGACTGAGGGAATGACGCTAAGACAACGCTGTGTTTTTGAGCTCTTCGGCCTCCTGTTTGCTGAGCCTGCAGGCAAATATCAGGCCGTCTGGGCGGTCTGTTATCTAGAATACTACGGCGTAATTTGATACATACGGAATATGTTTCCATTCCTTTTGGAGATGGAGGGTATGTTGAACGTATTGTTTGTTACGGGACGAACATGTGTAAAATGGGAAAGGAATCGGAGACTCGTTAAAATTCTATTGCAGAATCTTTGCTCTGCTTTTTGTTTTTTCTGTGTGTAAATGGTTGTATTTTTTGAAAAAACGCTTGACAAAGAATAGTGTAACTTATATACTATATATGAACATTTGTTCATATGTTTATTTTATGTGTCCGCCGTTTCCCGCCTAAACCGGGGAACGAAAGGGGAAAGAAAATGACCAAAGAAAACGTGCCGTCTTTTTTGCATTTGACCGCCGCACAGGCGCGCGCGCTGGCCAAACGCATGCCGGAGGAAGAAATTTTGTACGAGTTGGCCGATTTATACAAAATGTTTGCCGATTCCACGCGCGTGCGCATTCTTTCGGCTTTGCGCGTGCAGGAATTGTGCGTGCTGGATTTGGCCGCATTGCTGGGCATCAGCCAGTCGGCGCTGTCGCACCAGCTGCGCATTTTAAAACAAGCCAAACTGATTAAATGCCGCCGCGAAGGCAAAATTATTTGTTATTCACTGGCGGATGAACACGTGGAATCTATTTTCCGCCAGGGACTGGACCACGTGCGGGAGTAAGAAGGGGGAGTGTATGTGTGAGCATGGAAGCTGTGCCTGCCGCGCTTGCGCGGGAAGCGCAATGCGGTACGAAGAGAAAAAACGCTTTTTGCCCGAAGGTCTGCCGGTTATTTTAGCGGGAGGAGCCGTGTTTGCCGCGGCCTTGGCCGTGCCCTCCCAGCCGGTGCGGCTGGTTCTGTTTGCGGCGGCTTATTTAATCTGCGGCGGAGAAGTGCTGTTTAAAGCCGTCAAAAATATATTACGCGGCGAATGGATGGACGAAAACTTCCTGATGTCTTTGGCCACGGCGGGCGCTTTTGCCATAGGCGAATATCCCGAAGCGGTGGCCGTTATGCTGTTTTACCAAACGGGAGAATTTTTCCTGCACTGGGCGGTGCACCGCTCTCGGCGCAGCGTGCGCTCTTTAATGGAGCTCAAACCGGAAACCGTACTTTTGCGCCGCGGAGAGGCGTGGGTGGAAACCGCGCCGGAAACGGTAAACAAAGGAGACGTCTTCTTGGTGCGGCCCGGGGAGCGCGTGCCGCTGGACGGCGTGGTGCTTAAGGGGCGCAGCTCCGTAGACGCGTCTGCGCTGACGGGCGAATCCGTGCCTGTGGAAGCGGCCGCGGGCAAAGAGCTTTTTGCCGGAGTGATTGCGTTGGACGGGGAGTTGGAAATGCGGGCTCTGCGGCCGTATGTCTTTTCGGCCGTGGCCAAAATTTTGGAATTGGTGGAAAACGCCTCGGCCAAGAAAACGCCGACGGAACGCTTCATTACGCGTTTTGCGCGCTGGTATACGCCCGCCGTGGTGGCGGCTGCCTTGCTGACGGCTTTTGTGCCGCCTCTGTTGCTGGCGGACGCCCAACTGAAAACCTGGGTGTACCGCGCGTTGATTTTTCTGGTAATTTCCTGCCCGTGTGCGCTGGTGCTGTCGGTGCCGCTGGGGTTTTTCGGCGGTATCGGCGCGGCGGCGCGGCGCGGCGTGCTGATTAAAGGCAGCGGCAGTTTGGAAGGGTTGGCCAAGGGAGCCATAGCCGTGTTTGACAAAACCGGCACCCTGACGCAGGGGCGTTTTGAGGTTACGGACGTTTATCCCGCTGAAGGCTTTGCTAAAGAAACCCTGCTCGAGTTGGCGGCGTATGCGGAAAGTTCGTCTACTCACCCGCTGGCGCAGGCGGTGGTAAAAGCCTATGGCAAAGACATAGACCGCACGCGACTTTCCGACGTGCGGGAACAAGCCGGCCTGGGCGTTTCAGCCCGTGTGGACGGGCGGGAAGTGTTTGTCGGCAAAGCGGACGGCCTGGAAAGCGGCTTTAATCCGCCCGCCGTTGTCCCTGCGGGCACGGCGGTATTCGTGCGCGCAGACGGCAAATATGCGGGTTGTCTGGCTCTGTCTGATACGTTAAAACCGGATGCGGGCGGTGCCGTGGCGGATTTAAAAAAGCTGGGTTTTGCCCAAACCGTCATGCTGACGGGGGACGCGCCCGAAGCGGCTGAGCGTATCGCGGAACAAGCGGGCGTAGACCGCTATTATGCCTCCCTGCTGCCGGCGGACAAAGTGCAGAAAGTGGAAGAACTGCTCTCCGCCAAACCTGCCGCAGGCACTCTGCTCTTTGCGGGAGACGGCATTAATGACGCGCCCGTCCTGGCCCGCGCGGACGTGGGGATAGCCATGGGGGCTTTAGGTTCTGACGCGGCCATAGAAGCGGCCGACGTCGTGCTGACTGATGATAAACCTTCCAAAATTCCGCAGGCGGTGGCTTTAAGCCGCTTTACGGTGCAAATCGTCAAGCAGAATATTTGGTTTTCCCTGCTGGTTAAGGCTGCGGTCATGCTGCTGGGCGTACTGGGACTGGCCAATTTGTGGGAAGCCGTGTTTGCCGATGTGGGGGTGGCCGTGCTGTGCGTGCTCAATTCCCTGAGGCCGCTTGCGTTTAAGAAGTAAACAAATATATGCCCCGCCGTTTCCCGCGGCGGGGCTTTTGTATAATAAGGTCATGTCAGATTATCAAATTATATTTTCTGATTTAGACGGAACCCTGTTGGATGCCACCCGCCATGTTCCTGCAGATACGGCGCTTTGCATACGCGCTTTGCACGGGCGCGGCGTGCCGTTTGTTATTGTAACGGCGCGTATGCCCGCGGCGGCTTATCCTTTGCAGGCGCAAATCGGTACGGGCGGACCTTTAATAGCTTACGGCGGAGCGTTGGCTTTGGACGAAAACAGCCGCCTCGTGCGCAGCCTGCGTCTTTCTGCCGAAGATATGGCGGCTGTGCTGGATTTTATGCGCCGTCAGCCTTTTGACGCGGCCTGCAGTGTATACGCAGATGATAATTGGTATGCCGAAAATCCTGTCGATCCGCGCATTGTGGAAGAAAGCCTTATTACCGGCGTACCCGTACAGCCTCTGTCCGCTGCGCCGAAAGAGTTGTGCCCTCATAAAATTTTTTATATTACAGGGGAAAATACAGCTCCCGCCGTCATGCAGGCTTTGCAAACGCACTTTAAAGAACTGACGGTATCTTATTCCGGCTGGGGACATATAGAAATTATGCACCCGCAAGCCACAAAGGCTGAAGGGATGCAAAGTATTTGCGCACATTTGGGAATTCCACTTAAAAAAGCCGTAGCGTTCGGAGACAGTTTGAACGATGTGCCCATGTTGTGCGCCGCCGGTCTGGGCGTAGCGGTGGACAATGCCCCCGCAGAAGTAAAGAAAGCCGCAGACAGGGTTTGCCCTTCTAATGATCGGCAAGGAGTAAAACAGACCTTGGAAAGATTGTTTGACGTTTAAAAAACCGCCTTGCGGCGGTTTTTTAATTCTTTCTGCGGTACTTGTTCTTTTTCATTAAATGGTCGTTATAGGTGCGGCTGAAATCATGCCGGCCCGTATTGTCGGCCACGAAATACAGCGCGTCAAAATTTGCTTCCGGGTTTAAAACCGCTTTGATGGACTCATAACTCGGGTTGGCTATGGGGCCCGGCGGCAGACCGTTGTGACGGTAAGTATTATAGGGGGAAGAATTACGCAAGTCTCTGTAAGTCAGGCCTTTTTTCCAATAGCGGTTTTCACGGAAGTTAAAGCCCAGTGCATATTGTACCGTCGGGTCCGCCTCCAGGCGTTTGCCTATTTTAAGGCGGTTTAAATACACGGCGGCGATTTTGGGCCGCTCGTCATGAAAAATAGCCTCCCGCTCCACAATGGAGGCCAAAGTGAGCACTTCCTTTTCCGTTAAATCCGTGGGATATTGTTTGAACAGCGGCTTAACGCTGCGGTTATATTGGGCCAGCATGGCGTCCACCACGGCCCAGGCGGGGGTATGTTCGGAAAAATAGTAAGTGGAGGGGAATAAATATCCTTCCAAATCCCGTTTGCGCACGATATCCAAAAAAGCCTGCGGGTCGGTGATGTCATTGGCGGCCAGCACTTCGGCTATTTCTTCGCTGCGCCAGCCTTCCAGCGTGGTGATTTTTGCCAAATGCAGGCAACGGCCGCTTTTGATGCAGTTCAGCACCGATTCGGCCGCCATATTTTTGTGCAGGTCATACTTTCCGGCTTTTAAATCTTTGGCCGAAGAGGAAAGATTCAAAATAATTTTAAACCAGGTGCCGCTTTGTATCACGCCGGCATTTTTAAGGTTTTGGGCGATTTCCGAAGCCGTCTGTCCGGGTTTGATTTCAAAAACCAAGCTTTCGCCTTCGTTGAAATAATGCAGTTTAAGGAACAGCGAAAACGAACCGACGATCAGAAATAAGATAACGGCATAAGTCCAGGTTCTTTTGTTCATAATCAGCGGGAAAGTTTAAAAAATGCGCGTTTGCCCACCTGCAGTACGTCGCCGTCGTTGAAAGACAGCGGTCCGTCCTGCGTCAGTTTTTGCCCGTTTAGGCGCACGGCGCCCTGGTCAATGAGCGCGCGGGCTTTGTTCTTGCTGGCGGCGGCTTTGGCGGCAAACAATACCGCCGAAAGCGGGGCGTTTTCCACGGGTTTGAGCAAAGGCATTTCGTCAGGGTTTTCTTTTTTGGAGAAAACTTTTTCAAAATTTTCCCGCGCCGCTTTGGCCGCTTCCGTTCCGTGGAAACGCTCCGTCAGCAGGCCGGCCAGGCGTTTTTTGGCTTCCATGGGGTGCATGGCTTTGACTTCGTCCAAATTTTCCGAGGTGAGCAGCTCGTAATAATTCATCATCATTTCGTCGGATACGGACATCAGCTTGCCAAACATATCGTTCGGCGCGTCGTTAAGGCCCACGTAGTTGCCGTAGGATTTGGACATTTTTTTCACGCCGTCAATGCCCACCAACAGCGGCACCGTCATGGCAATTTGCGCTTCCTGTCCGTTTTGCTTTTGCAGCTGCCGGCCGACCAACAGGTTGAAAATCTGGTCCCTTCCGCCCAGTTCCACGTCGGCTTTCAAAGCCACGGAATCCTGCCCCTGGAACAGACTGTAGAGAATTTCCAGCATGCTGATTGGGTTGCCCTCTTTCATGCGTTTTTTGAAATCGTCGCGTTCCAGCACTTGCGCCACCGTCACCTTGGAGAGCGTTTGCAGGAGGTCTTTTCCGGAAACGAACGGATCCAGCCATTCACTGTTAAAGCGGATTTGGGTTTGCTCCGGTTTTAAAACCTTAAAAGCCTGATCGGTGTAGGTTTTGGCGTTTGCCAAAATTTGCTCGCGCGGCAGGACGGGGCGGGTGGAGTCGCGGCCCGATGGGTCGCCGATGGCGGCGGTAAAATCGCCGATAACCAGCACGGCGGTGTGGCCCAAATCCTGAAAGCGGCGCAGCAGGGAAAGCACCACGCTGTGCCCCAAATGCAGGTCTGCGCTGGTCGGGTCACAGCCCAGCTTGACAATCAGCTTTTTGCCGCTTTCCAGCTTTTTTTGCAAACCTTCCATGTTGACGACGTCCACACAGCCGCGGGTTAGAAAAGAAATTTGTTCCTGAATGTTCATAAATCCTCTTGGGCGTCCCGTCCGGCGGCGCAAAACGGCGCGCGGCGGGGAAACTCTTTATATTTTATCATATACGCGCGCGAAGCGCAGTTAATAGAAATCGTACGGGTCGGCGATAAGTTTAAAATCCGTTTTTTTGGAAGGTTTTAAACCATCCAGCGCGGCCACCAAAGCGGCGTATTGTCCTTCGGCGGCTTTAAAAAGAACGTATTGCTTTTTGTATATGTCCGTTTTTTTGCCGGTGCGCACGGGGCCCAGCGTTTCGGCACAGAAAGGAGCGGCCGCACTCATGACGCGGGCGGTTTCGGCCTGAAGCAAAGTAAGGTCTTTGCTTTTCAGCATGACTTTGACCATTTGCACAAAAGGCGGATAGGCAAAACTTTCCCGCGCTAGCAGTTCTTCGCGCGCGCAGGCCGCGTACGAAGCGTGCAGGGCTTCAAAAGGGTAAATATCTTCCGAGCTGGCCTGAATGACCAGCCGCGGGGTCAGGTGGGAGCAGAGGCGGTCTTTGAGTTTGAACAAAAGCTGGCCGAATTTCTCGGACGCGCGAAAATCGGGGCTGTCCAGTTCCAAGTCCGCATCCGCCACCGCCGCCAGCGTGACCCGCGGCGACAGTACGGCGTCCAGCGCTTGGCGGGTGCCGACCACAATGTCTGCCTCTGCGCTGTCCAGCGCGCGGCGTACGGCGTGGCCCTGGCCGTCTTTATTTTTTAACGTATCTGAATCCAGCCGCAATATACGTGCTTGCGGGAAA
Source organism: uncultured Elusimicrobiales bacterium (assembly GCA_944324695.1). GTDB lineage: Bacteria > Elusimicrobiota > Elusimicrobia > Elusimicrobiales > Elusimicrobiaceae > Avelusimicrobium. The sequence continues at coordinate 18,567 of CALUXH010000068.1, forward strand.
ATTTTGTTCAGTTCCGACACGATTTTTTGGGTGCCGCCGCCGCGGGATTTAAAAATTTTGTTTTGGCACTGCGGACAGGTCTGTTGGGTGCTTTCTTTGTGTCCGCATTTTTTGCACAGCAGGAAATCTTCTCCTTTTTCATTTTTCTCGCGCGCCAAAATGGCCCCGCATTTCTTGCATTTGGCGTAGGCGCCGCAGTTTAAGCAATAATAGGCGTTGCTGTAGCGGCGGCGGTGTAAAATCACCAGCGCCGCCTGGCCGTTTTGCAGGTTTTCCTGCAGTTGCCGCAGCAGAAAATCCGAGAGCAGAGCCGAACGTTCGCCTTTTTTGGGCGTAACCTTGGTTTGGACGGCATCCTGCGCCGCCGGCAAAACGATTTCTTCGCTTTTGCCCTGATTCGCGGCGTGCAGAGCCTCCAGAGACGGCGTGTCCGACGCCGCCACAAACAGGGCCTCATGCTGGCGGCAACGCTGGGCGAGTAAATCGCGCAAGTGGAAATAAGGCTTATTCTCTTCCTGTTTGTAATTGTCGTTTTCTTCTTCCAACATGACGGCCAAACGCAGGTTTTTAAAAGGCAGCAGGCCGCCCGAACGCGCCGATACAATCAGGCAGGGCAAAGCGTTGGACACGCGGGAAAAAACCTTTTTCTTTTGACTTAAGGGCATTTTGCTGTGCCAGCCGAACACGTAATCCGCCCCGAAAAGAGGCCGGAGCTTTTGCGCCAGGTTTTGTGCGGCCAATACGTCGGGCAGGGTCATCAGGGCCTGCCCGCAGCCCTGCAGGGCCTCTGCGGCCAGGCGCAGGGCAATTTGGCTCTGTCCCGCTTCGTCCGCCCCGCTTAAAAGCACGCGGTGAAAGCCGGCGTTCATCCGCGCGTTTAAACGTTCAAAAACGCTCATCTGTTCTTTATTTAATGTTAAAACGGGGGGAATAAATCCCTGCTGGGGCAGCGGGTCGGGGTCGGTCAGTTTAAAATAGGCCTGCGGCGGAACCAGCGCAAATAAAATTTGTCCAATCGGGCCGCCCCAGGTGCGTTTGATAAAGTCCGCCAGCGCAAAAAGGTCGGAGCCGAATACGGGCTGTTCGTCCAGCACGCAGGCGATTTCTTTAATCAGGGTGTGATCGGGAAAGGCGGAACTGTCCGCAGTTTTTACCACCAGCCCGGTAGTCAGGCGGGGGCCGAAAGGGGCCGTTACGCGCACGCCGGGCCTGACGCGGTTTTGCAAATCAGGCGGTACGGCGTAATCAAACGTGCGGTCCAAAGGGACGTCAAAAACAACCTGGCAGAACATAAATTACGCATGGGGGCGCTTAAGGCCCATTTCCGCCATGACCATTTGCAAATCGGCCCAGGCGTCTTTTTTCCAATTCGGGTTGCGCAGAAGCGCGGCGGGGTGGTAAGTGGCCAAAATTTTAACGGGGGTTTGCAGTTGCACGCTGTCCAAATGCAGCAGGTGAAAACGCCCGCGCAGCGCGCCTAAAGACTTGGTGTCGCTGATCAGCGCTTTGGCCGCCACGCCGCCCAGCGCCACGACGTATTTGGGCGATATGGCCGCAATTTGCCGCTCAATGTACTTGCGGCAAACGGCGATTTCGCCCGCGTTGGGAGCGCGGTCATTGCCGCGCGCTTCGGGGTTTTCGGGGTTGACCATGGGATGGCATTTGGCGATATTGCCGATAAATACCTGCTCGCGTTTCAGGCCCATGGCCGCTATCATTTTATCCAGCAGCTGGCCTGCGCGCCCCACAAACGGGCGGCCGCTGTGGTCTTCGTCAAAGCCGGGGCCCTCTCCGATAAACATCAGTTCCGCGGCGGGGTTGCCTTCCCCGGGCACGGCATGGATGCGCGTAGCGCCCAGCGGGCAGCGGCGGCAGGCCTTGATTTCTTCGGCGATTTTATCCAAAGCGGCTTGTTTTTCCTGCGGGGTCACGGGAGCCTCCTGCGCGGGGTCGGTTTGCGGCTGTCGGGCCGCTTCTGTGCGTGCGGCGGCAGAAGCGGGGGCAGATTGTCCAAATAAGTCAGCGGACGCGGTTTCTGCGGAAAAATGTTGAGGCGTATTTTGCGCTGCGGCGTCTGCCTGATGTTCGGGAGCGGGTGCTTGCGCCGTTTGGCCGGCGAAGTGCTCTTCTGTTTCTTTATGCGCCGCGCGGGCAAATTCTATGGTCAAATGATCCTGCGGCGTATTTTCCGGCGTTGGGGTTTGGGCGGCGGGCACGGTTTGTCCCGCGCCCTCCTGCGCAGAGGAGAGCGGCGTCAATTCATCTTCTTCCCGCGTTTGCAGGAAGGCTTTAAACTGTTCCGCCAGTTCGCGCACGCCGTCTTTCATAAATTACAGCTTCATCGGTTCTTTGGCTTTGCGTTCGGCTTCTTTGCGGGCTTCTTCCTGGGCGCGCAGTTCGGCTTCCAGGTTTTGGCGGCTGATTTCCAGCACGGCGTCTTTGCTCATGCGGCCCGAAAGAATATCGTCCAGCGCCACTTTGATAACGGCGGCATTGGGCTGGTTTCTGTATTCGCTTTTCTTTTTCAGTTCTTTGGCCCAAATGGAAGCGAGCACCACCACGTCGTAGCGGTCCCCGTCAAAGTTCATGAGTTCGGACTCAAAGTTTTTTTCATTTTTCGTGTTCGGCATGTTTCGGCTCCCTAAATGACTTTGGATTGTTTCAAATCTTGGATGTTTCTTTCCGTTTTAAGCTGTTCGGCGCGGATGACGGCGGCCGTGTCGGCCACAGCGCGGTCCAGCCTGTCGTTAAGCACGACGTAATGATAATGTTTAATTTCTTTTAGTTCTTTTTTTGCCGTATGCAAACGAAGGGCCACATCCTGCGTATGGTCTTTGCGCGCGGCGATGCGCTGTTTCAATACGTCCAGCGAAGGAGGCACAATAAAAATTTTAACGGCCTGCGGGTATTTGCCCGATACGGTTTTGGCTCCCTGTACGTCTATGACCAGCACGGGGCAGCGGCCCTCTTTAAGCACCCCGTCCACCGATTTTTTGGGAATGCCGTAATAGTGCGCATGCACTTTGGCCCATTCCAGCATTTGGCCTTTTTTCACGGCGTTCTGAAACTGTTTTTCCGTCCAGAAATGGTAATCCCGCCCGTTTTTCTCCCCGTCGCGCGGCGCGCGCGTGGTGGCGGTAACGACGCGGCGCAGGGTTTTGTCCCGCCGCAAAAGCCGCTGCACGACGGTAGTTTTACCGCCGCCGGAGGGGGAAGAAACAATAATGGGGAAAGGTTTCATTTAGTCTATTTTAGTAAAATCAGGGCCTTGTGGTAAATACCCGCCCGGGGTAATTTGATAGAGAAACCTGTTTAATTTTCGGAGTCTTCCCGCGCATGCGGCAAAGACCTCAGATAATACACAATCTGCGGGTGTTCGTATTTTTGCGCCACTTCCAGAGGGGTCAGCCCTTCGCAGTCGCGCTGAAGAGGATTGGCCCCGTATTTTAGAAGCAGTTTAATCACGCGGGTTTGGCTTTGGCACGCCGCCGCCGCATGCAAAGGCGAACCTCCAAAACCGTCCGGCGCGTCGATTTCCGCTCCGTTCTCCAATAAAAAACGGCACATGCCCGGCTGGTTGCATTCGGCCGCGACGTGCAGGGGCGTTTGCCCGTCCGCCGTTTCATGGGCGACGGTATAGCCCTCGTCCAGCAGGCGGTCGGCCGTTTCAAAGTCATTGCAGAATACGGCGTAATGCAGGGGATAGGAACGCAGCTCCTTGGATAAGAAAGAAACTATTTCAGGGGTTACTTCGCGGTGCAGCCCAATACGCCATATGATACGCATAATGACGGGGCGTGTGAAATAAAACACCACCGCCAGCGCCGTACATAAAATAAGGCCGTACAGGTTGGGATTAAGCCAGAAAAGGCAAAAAAGAATAACAAAAAAGATAACCCACGTCATAAATTCCCCTTTTGTTAAGTTTAACCGTTTACCGACAAAGTGTCAATATAAAAAATGGCCTTGTGGTAAATGGCCCTCAGAAGAAACCTCGGACGTGAGCCTGAGAAATTTTATTAAAAACGGACATTCTATAGGAGGAAAAGTAAGAAGAAAGCCGTATGGGTGTGGACGGGGATTTTTATAAAAATTGGGTTTAGCAAACAAGTCCCGCCGACCGCCCGGCTGTTGGCGATAAAACGGGCAACACGGTGCCATTGCATACGGGGCTCTCGGCGTATGACGGGAGAGAATCAGTTATAGACGCCCTGAATACAAAGACATTGCCCCGGTGTCTGTCCCGCGCGAATATTTCCAACTAGGCCTGGCGCGGGGGTATTCCTGCAAAAAAACAGGCCTCCGGGAAATTCCGGAGGCCTGTAAATTATACTGCCAGGCAATTACTGGCCGGTAACGATAATGCAGACTTTGGAGTAAACAGCGTAATTTTTAATGTCTTTGTCCACCGTGGCGACATAGGTGATTCCGCCGTCGCGTTTGGCGGCTTCAATAGACATATCCCCGCCGATCCACAAACCCAAGATGTTGGAAGAGCAGGATTTACCCATTTTTACGCTTTTGGCCGGGCCAACCGCCAACGGCTGCTGGGTGGAGCTAAACAAGGAGCTGCCCGTCTCTGTCCCCACAGTGGCGCATGCGCACAGAGCGCAGGCGCATAAAGCGGCAAAAACTACTTTTTTCATGTTGCGTTCTCCTCTCGTTCCCGTATGGCGGGAAACGGTAAAATATCAATATTTCCTTCCATAGCATTGTATCAAAAAGCTTTCAATTAATAAAGCGAAATTTTAGAAGCTTTTCCGCAACTGCAGAGAAGGACCTGCCTCACCGTCCGGCAAACGCCCCGTCGCGGGGGAAAACAAAATACGCGAAAATATACGGCGGCGATTATTTTTGCAGCAGCTGCGGCGCGGGGGCGTATTTGGCCACCGCTTCCAGAGCTTCTTTTTGTTTGTCGGCGGGATAGTTGGAAAGCACCATGGCGCAATGTTGCGTCCGGCGCGGGAAAATATTCAACACGCGCATCCGCACGCAGCAGCCTTTTTTTAAGTAGAAATGTAACAGTTTTATATTGGAGACTTTTTCAAGCTTTATCCGTTCCACCGTTTCCCACGGAACGGGCGTTGCCATGGGAATTTGGAAATATTGGGGGGTGATAACCGTTGTAATCGAAGCAAAAGCGGCAAAGAGGGAAGTAGAAGCAAAGAGTCCTAAGAACAATCTGAGCAAAACACTCCAAGCGGAGGGAGAAAACAACCCAAACTGGCTTGAAGTATATGCTCCAAAACTCAGCCATTCGTCAGAGCCAAAGGCACAGAGAATGTATACAAAGACTGCCGCCATAAACAAAAACAAGAGTCTGCGCATGAAAGAAAGTTTAAGGATAACGGTATTATTTTGCATATTGTATGTCTCCTTCCGGGTTTTTTATAAAACGTCCTGGGGTTAGTCTGGATTTTTTTGTTTTAAATCTCAGCTTCGCTTGATTTTGCCTGTCGTTAACAGGTAACAAGAAAACACCGTTTCCTTGCTGTCTGATTTTCATTCATTCCCGCAGGGGAATGCTGTAGGCCCTCAATAAAACAGGTACACCTTGCTTTTTGCAAGGCGTACCTGGGGTTAAAACAACTTATTTGCGTTTTTTGGCCAAAGCGTCTTTGGCGGCGGCCTGTGCGGCGGCCAGGCGCGCTATGGGCACGCGGAAGGCCGAGCAGGACACGTAGTTGAAGCCCTGGCGGTGGCAGAATTCCACGCTTTCGGGGTCTCCGCCGTGTTCGCCGCAGATGCCGATTTTCAGGTTTTCTTTGGCGTCGCGCCCTTCGTTGACGGCGTGCTCAATGAGCATACCCACGCCGCGCTGGTCCAGCGTCTGGAACGGGTCGGCTTCCAAAATGCCCTGTTTGAGGTATTCGGGCAGGAAGGAGCCGATATCGTCGCGCGAGAAGCCGAAGGTCATCTGCGTCAGGTCATTGGTGCCGAAGGAGAAGAAATCCGCCTCCTGCGCCACGTCGTAAGCCAGCACCGCCGCACGCGGAATTTCAATCATGGTGCCCACAGAGAAGTTGAGTTTTTTGACTTTGGTTTTGGCAACCACTTCGTCATACACGCTGCGGATAATGGCTTTCTGCTGCACGATTTCGTTGACGTCGCAGGTCAGCGGGATCATCACTTCCGGCACGGCTTTGACGCCTTCTTTAATCAGTTCGGCGGCCGCCTCAAAAATGGCGCGGGACTGCATTTGCGTAATTTCGGGATACGTCACGCCCAGGCGGATACCGCGGTGACCCATCATCGGGTTGACTTCGTGCAGACCGGCGGCGCGTTCCTGGAAGGTGGCCATATCAATGCCCAGGGCTTTGGCCAGCTCCTGCTGTTTGGCGGGCAGGGTCGGCACGAACTCATGCAGCGGCGGATCCATTAAGCGGATGGTTACGCTGTAAGGAGCCATGGCTTTGATGGTGGCCTTGATGTTTTTCTTCATGTACGGGAAAAGCTCGTTCACGGCTTTTTTGCGTTCTTCTTCGTTGCCGGAGAGAATCATTTTGCGCAGGATGAAAAGCGGCTCATCGGAGTTTTTGCCGTAGAACATGTGTTCAATGCGGAACAGGCCGATGCCTTCGGCGCCGAATTTGCGGGCATTTTCCGCATCTTCGGGCGTGTCGGCGTTGGCGCGTACTTTCATGGTGCGTACGGAATCGGCCAGTTTTAAGAAAGCGGCCAAATTCTTGTTGCCTTCGCCGGCGGCCAACATCTTCAGGGCGCCGTCATACACCCAGCCTTTGGTGCCGTTTAAGGTGATGCTGTCGCCTTCTTTATAGGTTTTTCCGCCCATTTTGACGGTTTTTTTGGCGTTGTCCAGTTCCAGTTCGCTGCAGCCTACGATGCAGCATTTGCCCCAGCCGCGCGCCACCAGGGCCGCGTGGGAGGTCATGCCGCCGCGCTGGGTCAAAATACCCGCCGCCGCGCGCATGCCTTCAATATCTTCGGGGTTGGTTTCTTCGCGAATCAGAATGGCGTTTTCTCCGGCGGCTTGCAGTTTGATGGCATCGTCGGAATTAAAAACGATTTTGCCGCAGGCGCCGCCCGGGCCGGCCGGCAAACCTTTGGCGATGGGTTTCACGCCCGCTTCGGCTTTGGGGTCAATGGCGGGCAGCAGCAGTTCGCCCAGCTGGTGCGGGGTCACGCGCAGGACGGCGGTTTCTTTGTTAATCAGGCGTTCTTTAAGCATGTCCAGCGCCATCTGCACCGCCGCGGTGCCGTTGCGTTTGCCCACGCGGCACTGCAGCATCCACAGGGTGCCGTGTTCAATGGTAAATTCAATATCCAGCATGTCGTGGAAGTGTTTTTCCAGACGTTTCTGTATGGCGTCCAGCTCTTTGTACACTTTGGGCATTACTTTTTCCAGCGTCGGCAGGTGGGCCGAGTGGGCGTTGGCGGACCATTTGTTCATCGGGGACGGGGTGCGGATACCGGCCACCACGTCTTCGCCCTGGGCGTTGATGAGGTATTCGCCGTAGAAGTGGCTGTCGCCGTTGCCCGGGTTGCGCGTAAAGGCCACGCCGGTGGCGGAAGTGTCGCCCATATTGCCGAATACCATGGTCTGCACGTTGACGGCCGTGCCCCAGTCGTGCGGAATATTTTCAATATTGCGGTAGGCAATGGCGCGTTTGCCGTTCCAGGAGGCAAACACCGCGCCGATGGCGCCCCAGAGCTGTTCGGTCGGATTGTC
>CALUXH010000069.1 GCA_944324695.1 uncultured Elusimicrobiales bacterium
TGGTCTTCCACATATTTCTGCACAATCGGCATGCGGGTCGGGCCGCCGACCAGAATAATGCGGTCAATCTGCGAGGCGGAAAGTTTCGCGTCGGAAATGGCCTGGTCAATGGATTTGCCGCAGCGTTTGACGATGCCGTCCACCAGGCTTTCCAGTTTGGCGCGGGACAGTTTGAGCTCCAGGTGTTTGGGGCCGGTGCTGTCTGCGCTGATAAACGGCAGGTTGATGTCCGTTTCCATGGTGGTAGACAGCTCAATTTTGGCTTTTTCGGCCGCTTCTTTTAAGCGCTGCTGGGCCTGTTTGTCCTGCGAGAGGTCAATGCCCGTGCTCTTTTTAAATTCGTCCACCATCCACGCGATGATGGCATTGTCCATATCCGTGCCGCCCAGCTGCGTATCACCGGAGGTGGAAAGCACGTCAAAGGTGCCTTCTTTGCCCATTTCCATAATGGTTACATCCAGCGTGCCGCCGCCCAAGTCAAAGACCAGGATTTTCTGCTCTTTGCCGGCTTTGTCAATGCCGAAGGCCAAAGCGGCCGCGGTCGGCTCGTTCACCAGGCGCACCACTTCCAGCCCCGCGATGCGGCCCGCGTCTTTGGTGGCCTGACGCTGGTTGTCGTTAAAATAAGCGGGCACGGTGATGACGGCTTTTTCCACCGGTTCGCCCAAAAAGGCTTCCGCGTCTTTTTTCACTTTCTGCAAGACGAAAGCCGACAGTTGCTGCGGCGTAAATTCCTGCCCGCGCAGATTATATTTGTAATTTTCCCCCATTTTGCGCTTAAAGGCGGTTACCATGCCTTCCGGGTTGGCAATAGCCTGCCGGCGCGCCGGTTCCCCCACCAGGCGCTGGCCGTCTTTGGTGAAAGCCACATAAGACGGAAACGCTTTGCCGCCGATGGAGCTGCCTTCCGCGGACGGGATAATCGTGCCGCGGCCGCCTTCCATCACCGCCGCGGCGGTGTTGGACGTACCCAAGTCAATACCAATAATTTTAGCCATATGTTATTTCTCCTTACCGTAAAAATGAATTAAATTTGACACTTCTATTTACTGCTTATTTTTCTTCTTTTTTTGTTTCTTCCTCCGCTTTTCCGACCACTACCCGGGCCGGACGCAATACTTTGCCGTCCATCATAAATCCCATTTGCACCTCTTCCAGCACCTGCCCGTCCTGCTCCGGCTTGGCGGGGATAACCGCTATAGCCTCCGCCGTCTGCGCGTCATAGGGCTTGCCCACGCATTCTATGCGCTGTATGCCTTCGGCCTTAAAGGCTTTGTCCATCTCCCCCAGCACCATATTCAGTCCGTCCAACAGGCTTTTCATTTCCCCCGATATTTTTTTGTCTGCCGTTTCTTTTTGCATTTTGCTTTGCTGGCGCAAAAGCACTTCATAGGCGGGCAGCAGTTTTTCCACAAAATCCTTTTTGCCGTAAGCCAGCAGGGCGGCTTTTTCACGCTCGGTGCGTTTGCGGAAATTGTCAAAATCCGCGCTTAAACGCACATACTTTTCATAATAATCCGGCGTTGGCGGCTGGGAGGACTCCTCCTGCGCCGTTTCTTCCGGCTCCTGTACGGGGAGGCCTTGCTCTTCCTGCTCCGTCAGGCCGTCTTCGTGTTTGTGATGTTTCTTACTCATAATCGTCTTCCTTTTCCGGCAGGGCGTTCCACGCGCTGATGCTGCCTTCCAACAAATCCCCCATAAATTTGACCAAAGACATTACTTTGGTGTACTGCATATGTTTGGGGCCGATAATGCCCAACATGCCCACCGTTTTATCCCCCACGCGGTAAGCCGACGAAACGATGCTGACGTTCTGCAGTTCCTTCATTTCGTTCTCACTGCCGATGCTGACGGCCACCTGTTTGCCGCTGCGGCGCAGGTCTTCCATTTTTTCGGCCAGCAGGCCCGAAAGACGCTGCCGCTCCTCCACTACGCGCAGCATTTGTTTGAGGTCTTCGTAATCGGCTTCTTCGGTGTTTTCCAGCATATGCCCGATGCCGGCCACATAGAGCTCATCTTCAGAGGTCTGCGGCTTTTGCATATCTTTAAGCACCTGCACCGCCAAATCCGCCACGTCGGCTATTTCGCGGTGGCCGGACTCTATGTACTGCCACATGAATTTTTGCGCTTCCCGAAGCGTCATGCCGGATATTTCCTGGTTTATCAGGCTGCTTAACAGGCGCAACTTGGCGGGGGCCAAATCATAGCCCAAACGCACGGGCCAGTGTCGTACGGTGCCCGATTCCGTAACCAAAACGGCCAAAATAAGCCCGGGCCCCACGGGCAAAAAATCCAGCCTGCGCACCACTTGTTCTTCGGTGTTGCCCGCATAGACAAATCCCGCCGCGCCGGACAGACGCGCCAGCAGGCGCGAAGTTTGCAGCATGACGTTATCCAGCTCTCCCACGCGCTCGTCATATTGTTTTTCAATACGTTCGCGCTCCTGGGCGGCCATGCGCTGCACACCGGTTAAATAGTCCACATAATAGCGGTAGGCTTTATCGGTCGGAATGCGTCCGCCGGAAGTGTGCGGCTGGTAGAGGTATCCTTCCTCTTCCAAATCTTTCATAATGTTGCGGATGGTGGCGCTGGAAATGTCCTTGAGCGCGCTGGACGCAATAAGCTGCGAGCCCACGGGGCGGCGGTTCTCCACGAACTGCTGCACCACCCAGCGCAGGATTTTCTCTTTTCTCTCTTTGGCCACTTCGGGTTTTAATATTCTCATATTTTCCGTCCGCTTTCGTCTAAACTTTCGGCTTTATTTTAGCACTCTTTCTTTTGGCCTGCTAATATTGTAAACAATTATTTTATTTTTGTCAACCCCCTTTTTAGATTGCTAATTTTGAATGATACAGCGAGAATGCGCATCACGCCAAAAACCCCGCTCCCCCGTTACAATATAGAAAGAGACGGTCAAAGACACAAGCGTATTTTTAGATTAGAATTAAGGCAGACGATATTTGGTATAGCGAGAACTGTGAGAGCTGTCATTCCAGCCGGAGCTGGTTTCTACTCCGCCCAAAGAGCGGCAAACCTGATGGGTGTAATTATCCTCCCAAGCCGTGCAGATCCGTTCCCCCGTGCCCAGACGAATAGCATACCCAGGATTGGCAAAATAATCCCTTTGCTTATATCTGCACCTAACCAAAGCCAAAGAAGCGGATGTTAACTCAAGCATCACACAGGAATACCTGTCCGATTCAAATGCCTCTCCCCGGTATCCCCCTTCTTCAGTAACATAGTCTTTTGTCGTGCCGTCGGGCAGCTGTATGTCCAAATCCGCAAAGTGAGCGCAATAGGCGCCGTTGGCCATCTTGCACCGCTGCTGTGCATCATATAAAGCCCGGGTCAACGTTATAGCCTGCGCATAACGCGCCTTTGCCACCGCCACCTGATACTGCGGCAAAGCAATCGCCGCCAATATGCCGATGATAAGGACAACCACCAAAAGCTCAATCAGCGTAAACCCGCCTAAAACGCTTTTAGAGCGGTTTTTGTTTTTTAGATACATTTTTTGATAAATTTTGCCCATACGCAAAATTTATCAAAAAAAAAAAACAATGCAAGCTCTTTTAAAACGAGCCGTCAAAAAAGATAAAATAGATATATGAAATTTATTGATTCACACGCGCATATAAATGACGTAGCCTTTGACGCAGACCGCGCCGAAGTTATCGCGCGCGTCTTTGAAAGCGGCGTATATAAATTTATAGAAATTGCCTGTGAAACAGAGGAATGGGAACCGGCCTTGTCCCTGTGCGCTCAATATCCCGCGCAGACTGCCGCCGTATTGGGCATTCATCCGCAAGTGGCGCAGACTTATGACGCATCCGCACGGGCCAAACTAACAGAACTTTTTAAAAACCCGTACGCCGCGGCGGTAGGGGAAATCGGTCTGGACTATGCCTATCTGCACGCGTGCCCCAAAGAAGTGCAGCTGAAAGTTTTTGAAGAAATGCTGGCCTTGGCCGGTGAACTGCAAAAGCCCATTGTGCTGCATGTGCGGCGCGAAGCAGAAGACTATGAGCCGTACGAACAAACCTTCTCTTTGCTCAAGCACTCTTGGCGGCCCGCGCCGGGCAAATACCCGGGCGTGCTGCATTGTTTTTCCGCCCGTTATGAAGAGGCAAAACAGGCGCTGGATCATGGGCTGTTGCTGGGCATAAACGGCTGTTTTACTTATAAAAAGAACGAATATATCCGCGAAGCCGTCAAAAAAGCCGGAGCGGACAAACTGGTGCTGGAAACGGACTGCCCGTATCTTTCCCCGCAGGGCAAACGCGGCACGCGCAACGACCCCTCCAATATCCCGCTGATTGCGCAGTGGGTGGCGGACTATTTAAATATGCCCGTGGAAAAACTGGCCGAAATCACCACCCAAAACGCGCTGGAACTCTACCGTTTGCCATAACGCGCGCCACAACGTACATTTCAATCAAAATAAAAAATCAGGCAGGCCCCCGCGCAGGAAGAAGAACCGTCCTGGCCCGTTAAAGAGCGGCACAGTTTTTCCCCTGTTTTGTTCCCGTCATAGGCCACACAGGCGCTCCGGCCGGAGGGAAGGAAGAGGGAATATCCGTAGCCGCGGTTGCGCATGCTGCAGCTTAACTGAGATACGACATTATTGGACGAAGTAATCCCTATTTCACACATAAATCCGTCCCCGGCAAAATAAGAGCCCCGGTCTTCCCCCGGAAATTGTATGTCCAGCACGTCCAAAGAATGGGAATATCCTCCGTTGGCCATTTTATACCGCTCCTGCGCCTGATATAGAGCTCTCCCCGCGGCTATCAGCTGCGTATAGCGGGATTTTGCCACCGCCACTTGATATTGCGGCAGCGCAATGGCAGATAATATGCCGATAATGAGAACAACGACCAAAAGTTCTATCAGCGTAAATCCGCCCAAAACGCTTTTAGAGCGGTTTTTATTTTTTAGATACATTTTTTGATAAATTTTGCCCATACGCAAAATTTATCAAAAAAAAAAAACAATGCAAGGCCTTTTAAAATATCCTGCCAACTAAAAAGTTTTGTAATGAAACAAGGGAGGCTGAATTGCAATATAAAACCTCGCTTTCCTGCGTTTTCCGTCCGACATGAAAAA
>CALUXH010000070.1 GCA_944324695.1 uncultured Elusimicrobiales bacterium
CAATATAGGGAACCGAAACGGTGGAGTAAACGGCGGAGCCGCGTCCGTGAGCACGGGAAGCAATATCATCCGTCCGCAGTGGGGTAACCCGGCCGAAGAATTGGGCGCCGGCCGCATCGCCGCCGCCGTCTCCGCCGGCGAAGCCTTTGTTCTGAATCAAGACGTTTTATACAGAAGGCTGTTTGGCGGCAGTGGATCCGGCATAATGTCCTCCGGGGGCTTTGGCTCTCTGATTGAGCGCATTAATAATAAGAAAATTATTAAGCGTATTCAGAACAGATTGGAAGGGGCGCGCACGGAAGCCGATATTGAATTTGTCAAACAAGCCAAGAAATCGGACCAGTCTTTGACGACGGATGATTATAACCGTTTATTAGTCGAAAAATTTAAGGAAGCTATTGCCTCCGATGCGCTTCTGGCTCCTTATTATCAAAAAATTGTGGATCTGATTTCTTCTCCCGATATATTGGCCCCGAAAGAGGCAAAGCGTGAAATTTCCTATTCGTTCAAGATCTATGATGCGAACGGAAATGTCCTGCCGGTAACCTTCAATCTTAACGTCCGTTTGCTGGATAACACGGCTGTCAGACAGTTTGCCAAACTGAATATCAGCAATTCGGAAGTCTTTGCATTGATGCGCACCGAAAAAGACGGCAAAATATCCGGCCCGTTTGAATTAATGTTACGCACTCCGGGTGGCAGCAGCCGTCCGATTTATGAGCCTTTTATTGAAGGCGGCAAATCTGCCATAGAAGCGTTGTATTACCGCTTGCTGGGTGATTACCGTGCCGGCAGAATTTCCAACGGCGCTACCGTAAACATCAATTTTTACTCTGATGTGTTTGCGGAAAGGGCCACAATGTTTACCGGTCTGACGGAAGGCCTGGGCGGTTTGCCGCAGGCTACGGTGGCCCCGCAGGCTACGGCATTAAATATTTCTGACCCCAGAATGTTGCAGGAAGGGGTTTCCCATTCCCAGATGGGTAATGTGGCCAGTCTGCTTGCTTCCGGCCTGCAAAAAGAGTTTGGAATTAAAAATACATTGGCTCTTGGACTGGGTGTAGCGGCTGTAGGCTTGCTCATTTGTGGCCTCGGTTTATCTTTGCCTACGGTGGAAGGAAAAATTGCCATGTTGGGGGCGGGCTCTGCTATGTTGGGGATTGGAGCCAACGGCTTTCTTAAATCCACCAACAACATTTATGCCAAAGAAATGTCCAACGACAACACCTCCGGTACCGCCAGGTTGGGTTTTGTCAATGCCAGAGCTTCCGTAGGCACGATGACGGGATACTTATTCTTCCCCGTATCCGTCTTATTCGCTTTAACGGGTATAGAAGCTTTCCAGTGGCTGTACTACTTGGCCACGGCTGTTCCCGCTTATGCATTTGTTAACCTTCTTCTCTCAAAAGTAAGAAACGTCGGCAGAGACTTCAGTGGGGTCAGAACATGGCGGGAAAGAATGCAGGCCGTGGGAACCAGTTCTGTCGGTATTTTCAAAAATATTTTGAATAATATTAAGTTTGCCCTGACCGGCGGATATCAGGAACGTTTGGCCGCCCTGCGTGCCAGACAATATCAGCGGAGCCAAACCAGGGCCTATGAAGGGGTGGTCAACGGCGATCAGGCTGCGGCGGAGCGCAGGGTTCCCCATTTCCACCTGAGATTTGGGAGCCGTATATCGGCTTTTGCAAGTCAGTATATGCTGCGCATGATGTTGCTGGTGGGCCTGTATCACTTTGCGGGCATGATGTACAACTCCGGGCCCGGAGCCATTATTGGCAGCTTTATTCAATCCCCCGAGGGTGCTTCAATAGTTGCGTGGGCGCAAAACATGCCTGTTTGGGCAACCTCGGTGTTAACCGGCGTTGTGGGCGTGGGGGCTGCCAGTCTGGTCCGCAAGTTGATCAATTCTTTAAGCAGAAGGAACCGGCAGGACGGCAGAATCTCCGACCAGGCCGGATTGGGCGGCGGGGCAGCCGCCAGGTTCATCCGCCAGCACTGGCCGTGGATGGCGGGGGCGGCTTCTGCCGTAGCGGCGGCGGCTATTCCCGAAGTGTCAGCCGTCGCTTCTGGGGTGTTCAGCAATTTTGACCCCACGTCCGTGGCGCAATTGGCTACGTTCTTTACGGCATATGTCGGCGTTTGGGCCGGGCGTCAGTATTTGGCCAAATGGGTAAAAGACGGCATACTTTCCCCCCAAGGTATTATCGGTGCATCCGGTGTTTTAAGCACGGTATCGGTAGGTTTGGCCTTCCTGCCCTTCCTGCCGCTTGCCGCAAAGGCTTTCCTGTGGGGTGTGGCCGGACTTGGTTTTGCCAACCTGGCCTCATATGAAAACTCTTTGGCCATGGAAAGATATCCGGATCAAAAGTCCGCAGTGAGTATGGCCTATACATTGGCCAGGCTCTCCGGTGTGGCAACCGTACTCTACGGCTCTTTGGCCACTTCCTTCCAAGAGGCGGGAGTGCCCGATCCGGAAATTAACGCTTTGGTATTGCCTGCCGGAGCGTTGTTAATAGCCACGTTAATTAACAGCAAGTATTTCTTTGGCAACTTCTTCCAGGACATCAGACGTTGGCGCGGGTTGCCTCCGAAGTTGAACTACAGATTATTGCGTTCGGAAGCGGATGAGTTCTATAAGAGATATTTGCAGTCTGAAGAGGCTAAAAAAACGTGGTCGCAGGATGCCCAGCGTATTGCACAGAAGCTTTTTAAAGAAAGCCGTTTTGAATTGACGACTGTGGAGGATCTGATGGCCCCGCTTAATGAAAAGCTGCGTATCAACGATATGCGTTTAAAAGTCATAGCAGAGCTTCAAAAGCTTTTAAATGGCGCCTCCCAGAATAACGTTCCCCTGGGAACCCGGGAGTTGACTTATAAAATCTTAAAGACTTATGAAATACAGCCCTTGTTAAGCAATATGGCTGGCAGGGTGTTCACCCGGGAGGAAGAAAACAGGATTGTCAGTGAAGTGGCGGTGTTGATTTACAGGCGCTATTTCATCAAAGCCAGCGATTTGGAGGATATGAAGCGGGGAATTCTCAACCGCAATGAAGGGCTGGATTTGTTCCGCCTGGAGGTGCTGCGCAATATGTATAAGATGCAATTAACCAGGGTTGCGGAGGACCGGCAGAAACGTTATGCGGGCAATTTGAAGTCTTTCACTCGCTCCATGCAGGAACTGCAAGACATGGCTGATAAAGTTCTGGGTGCCGGCCACGACTGGGAGCCTCCGCAGTTTATAAATTGAAGTTCGTTTGTACATGAAAAGCAAAGCGGCCCGGCTTGCAAAGCGGGCCGCTTTTGCGGAAAGCAGTCTACGTCGTAAAACAACAAAAAAATACTTTCAACAGATCTGCATAAATGTGCTATAATACAAAAGTAGGATCATCGGCTGTTCTTATAACTATTCATTCAGGAGAAAAAGATGCTACAAAAATTCTTTGATTGGTTCAAGCCGTTGCCGGACGCAACGGTGAAGATTACCGATCCCGAGGAAATTAATAAGCAGTATAAACGTTGGCGTTGGCGTCTGTTTATCAGTGCTTATATCGGTTACGCCGTATATTACGTAACCCGTCAGAACCTAAACCCGATTGCCCACGTATTTAAGGCAGAAACGGGCATGACGGATCATCAGTTTGGTCTAATGGTATCCGTGTCCCTGATTGCCTATGGTATCGGCAAATTTGTAAGCGGTATGTTGGCAGATAAAAGCAACATCCGCGTTTTTTTGGCTTTTGGGTTAATGGCCTCATCTATTATTAACCTGTTTTTCGGGTATCTGACCTCTTTCTTCCTTCTGGTATTCTTCTGGACTTTGAACCAGGCTTTCCAGTCCATGGGGTTCCCTCCGATTGCGCGTATTTTTGCGTATTGGTTTTCTCCTAAAGAAAGAGCCAGCAAATGGACGTTGTGGGCTTCCGCCCATACGGTGGGTATTTCCATTGCGGCTATTATTGCCGCCTGCGTGCTGAAACTGATGGATGTCACTCCGTGGGTGCACTGGCAATTTGTCTTCGTTATTTCCGGTATTATCGGGTTATGCACTTCTTTCTATATTCTGGCTACCGTCACCGATACTCCCGCCAGCGTGGGCTTGCCCCCGGTGGAAGAGTACACCGGCTGCCAGCAGTTGGTCACCAAAGAAGAAAACGAAGGTTCCAGCTATTGGCAGTTGTTGTGCAAATATGTACTGACCAATAAGTATATTTGGATTTTGTCTGTGGCCTTCCTGTGCGTGTATTTTGTACGCTATGTAACGCTCAGCTGGGCGGCCATCTTCCTGGACAGCCGCGATTTGTCCAAGGCCAGCATCCCGCTGATTTTCACGTTAAACCCCTTGGTGGGGGCTCTGGGCGGCATTACGGCCGGTATTTTGACCTCCAAAGTATTCAAGGGACGCTGCACCCCGGCTAACATTATTTACTTTGTGCTGTTGGCCATTTCCGCGTACGGGTTCTATCTGTTTGCCGGCCCGAACCATGTGGTGCTGACCTGCGTATTTATCGCGGCGTTGGGCTTCTTTGTGGACGGCCCGCAGAACCTGATTAACGTGCAAATTTCCTTGCTGACCACCAAGGAATCTGTGGCTGCCGCGTGCGGTTTCTGCGGCTTGTTTGGTTATATAGGCGGCTTCTTGGCCGGTTCCGGGGCATCGTTTATCTTGGAACATTTTGGCTGGAAGGGCGTGTTTAATGCCTGCATTGTTGCCTGTATCGTAGGCGTGTTGCTGGTGATGACCGCTTGGAAGAAGGAAAATTCCGACGTAGCCACACAAAAATAATTTGGCTGCATGTTTCAAATCCCCGCTTTTTAAGCGGGGATTTTTTATGGCTTAAAAGTTTTTATAGAGAGGTCCGGAAACTTCCGACGTTGGTTTCCTGGCTTTTGAATACGGCTTTTCCCGAGGGGCGAGGTTGTGGCGGGGCCGCCTGGGGCAGGTAAAATGAACGCCTCCCCGTTTCTGAGACAAGCTAAAACAGGCTTATTTGGGCCGCAGAGGCATAATTTTCCGAAGTCTATAATTTCCCCCCTCTCTAGCATTTTTCAAACGTTTCTGATGGAGAAAGAAAACCCCCGCCTTTGGGCGGGGGGTTCGGGTAGGAATATGGTTAAGCCGTTATGATATACAGCAGGTTTGTCTGGCCGGAGTGGCCAAACGGTATGCCTGCCGTTACCACGATTTGCTGGCCTTTCTGCACCAAACCGCTGTGCAGGGCGGCTTTGCCCGCTTCGGCCGCAATATCGTCAAAGGTTTGCAGGTCTTTAACCACTACGGAGGTTACCCCCCACACCAGCGCCATATGACGCGCGGTGGTGATTTTGGGCGTTAAAGACAGAATATGCACGCCCGGGCGATATTTGGCCGTGCGCAGCGTGGTGCGGCCCGAATCGGTAAAGTTTACAATCACGTTGGCCGTCTGCACCGTCCGCGCGGCTACGCCGGCGGCCACGGTGATGGCCGTTTCGGTATTTTCTCCGGCTATTTTGTCGCGGCGCATTAAGTTCTGGCGGTAGCGGTCGTCTTTTTCCACCGTGCGGATAATGTTGTGCATGGTTTTGACGGCTTCCACGGGATGTTTGCCCGCGGCGGTTTCACCCGAGAGCATGACCGCGTCCACGCCGTCATATACGGCGGTGGCCACGTCGGAAGCTTCGGCGCGGGTGGGCGTAATATTCTGAATCATGCTTTCCAGCATTTGCGTGGCGATAATGACCGGCTTTCCGGTACTGCGGCACAAGTCCACAATGCGACGCTGCAATACGGGCACCATTTCGGTGCTGACTTCCACCCCCAAGTCTCCGCGCGCCACCATGACAGCGTCGGACAGAGCCACGATTTCCGTTAAATGTTCAATGGCGGAAGGTTTCTCAATTTTGGAAATGATTTGCGCCTCGCTGGTCATCAGTTTGCGCAGCTCCAGCAGGTCCTCAGGCTGTTGCACGAAAGACAGGCCGATAAAATCCGCCCCCAGCTTTTCGGCCAGCTTCAAGTCTTCTTTGTCTTTGGCAGTCAATGCGCTGATGGGCAGTTTAACGCCCGGCACGTTGACCCCTTTATGATTGGACAGCTCTCCCCCCACGGTAACGGTGGTATGGGCCACATCGGCGGTATGGTCATCAATGCGCAGGCGGATTAAGCCGTCGTTAAGCAACAGCTCCAGCCCCGGGTGCATGGCCTGGAAAATCTCTGGATGCGGCAGGGTGACGCGGGTTTCATCGCCCGGCTCCCCGGTCATATCCAACGTAAATTTCTGGCCTTCTTTGAGCACGACGGAACCGTCCTTAAACGTGCCTACGCGCAGTTTCGGCCCCTGCAAGTCACATAAAACGCCTAAAGAAACGTCATATTTCTTTTCCAGCGCGCGGATAGCGCTGACGCGGGCTCTCATCTCTTCTTCGGTTCCGTGGCTGAAATTTAGGCGGAATACGGAAGCTCCCGCCAATACCAGCTTTTCCAGCATTTCCGGAGACTGGCTGGAAGGGCCCGTAGTGGCGATAATTTTGCAGAAACTGTCATGTATCAACATAATTTACCTGTCCTTTCTAAAATCTTTGTATATATTCTATTACTTTTGAGGCCTCCGCCACAATACCGCCCCGCCGTATATTTGGCTTTATGCCGTCTAATTGGCTAAAATATATGTATGACGCAGGATCTTTTTACGCCGAAAAAAGATTATTTTGCCCCCATGCACACGGCTGAGCACGTGCTCAACCAAACCATGGTGCGCCTGTTTGGCTGTGCGCGCAGCAAAAACGCGCATATTGAAAAAAATAAATCCAAATGCGATTATTTCTTGCCTTCTTCCCCGACGCAGCAGCAAATGGACGAAGTGCAAAAGCAGGTCAATGGAGTGCTCTCGCGCCATTTGCCCGTAACGGCTAAAAATCTTTCCCGCGCCAAAGCGGAACAAATAGCCGGGTTGGACTTGTCCAAACTTCCCTTGGACGCGGGAGACACGCTGCGCGTGGTGTTTGTGGGGGATTATGACGCCTGCCCCTGCATTGGTGCGCACGTGGAAAATACCTCTGAAGTGGGGCGTTTTGTCATTTCTTCCTGGGACTGGCAAGACGGTCGTTTGCGTATTCGTTTTAAGCTGGAGCATTAATTCATACACAAGGAAACACACGCATGAACCTAAAAAGAAAAGTCGTACTTCTCACCGCCTGTCTGCTGGCCTTATCCGGCGCGGCGCAGGCGCAAAACACCAAGCGGGGCTGGCAGGTGGAACTGAAGAAAGCCTCGCTTGATTTGTCCTCTACGGATGTAAAGAATGCCGCTGAGTATAAGGACTTCCCCAACTCCAAACTCTCGGCTGATTCTCAGCATGTGGTAAAAGGACATTTGGACTTGACCGGCGATTATTTTGCCCGCAGTTTTGTGTGGGGCAATGAACTGATTCTGGACTACGGGAAAACAACCTTAAAACCGTATGATGACGAAAAAACGGTCAACGAAACCGCCGACAATATCCAATTTACCAGTTCTTATACGCAGCGTTTGTGGAAAGCGCAAAACTTTTTGGGCGGATTTGAAGCCGGTCCGTTTGGTTCCTTAACCTATCAGACGGAGTTTAATTCCCAGGGAGACAGTCCGCTTAAAAAGGTGCTGCGCGCTTCGGCGGGTATTAAGATTTATGAAGGCAAGTTTATTAAAAATTTCCACGTGGCGGGTTTTGCCGAAGACGACTTTACCTATGATCCCTCTTCCGAAAAATACGGTTGGGAAACGGCCCTGGAGATTGAACAGCCTATCCGCGAAGGCGTAAAAGCCGTTTATTCGGCCATGTTCCGCGATTACCTGCACATCAGCCACAAAGAAGCCACCGACATTGACTATGAAGCTGGCGTGGACGCCCGTTTGGATGTGGCGGTACTCAAGGAGCTTTCCGTGGCGCCGTTTATTCAGTATTATACGGCGCAGGCGCGGGCCTTTGGCAAACGCGGACAGAACTTTTATGTTGGCGTATCCTTCTCTTTCAGCCATACGTTTATTGAAGCTGACGAAGTAAAATAAGCGTTTAATTTTTTCGTAAAAAACCGGAGTTTTTGGCTCCGGTTTTTTGTTTTGTGTTCTTTGTTACAATTTAATTACAACCAGCGGAATACTAAAGAATATGATGAGTACGCCGCCTAACAAAAAAGCCGCATACAGAACCGTTTCGCCGTTTTGTTTAATTCGCGCTTCCTGCATATTGTCCGGATTTACGCCCACCCAAATCTGAGAGCCTATTTTGGGAGGCCTATTGGAATAATAAGTACCGCTGACGCGGCGTATTTGCCCGTCAAATTCAAATTTCGCCACAGGGGCCCAAAGGGCTTTGTAGCCGCATCGCTCCCACTCCACTACGACAGCGCGCAGCATAATGGCGCGTTTAAAAAAACACCGCTGCCGGAAGAAACCGTATCCGCCGACGGCGATAAAAAGCAGTCCTACAAAAATAAGCATCATCATGGCTTATTATACCAAATCCCCGCCGTTTAAAAAACGGCGGGGGTTCGTTAAAACGCCTGTATATTATTTGTGGCAGGGTTTTAAAGAAGCGGCGTAAATGGCGCGCACGGCTTCTTTGTCGGCTTTGGTCGGCGCAATGGCCAGCAGTCCGCCCAAAGACGGCGTGTTGAAGGCCAGCTCCACCATTTTGTCCACGTCTTCAGCTTTAAAGCCTTCGTCTTCCAGCTTGTGGTCGGCGCCCACGCTGAAAAGCCATTTTTCCACCAGCTGGGCGGCTTTGTCGGCTTCGGCGGGGTCTCCGGTCAGGCCGGGGGCCACGGGTTTCAATACGGCGGCCAGCGTCTGCCCTTTTGCGCCGTAGATGTTTTTAATCACGGCCGGCAGCAGCATGGCCAGGCCCAGCCCGTGGGTCAGGTTCGGATTGACGCCGGAAAGCGGGTGTTCCAAAGCATGCGTATAGTGCAGCATGCCGTTGTCAAAGGCGATACCTGCAATTAAAGCCGCATACGCCAGGAAATAGCGCGGTTCCACGGCGTTTAGGTCTTTTAATGCTTTGGGCAGATATTCCGCCACCAACTCCACCACGGAAATGGCCAGGTCAATGGCGTACGGGCTCGTAACCGTCGTGGTAGAGGCTTCCACCACGTGGTTGACCGCGTCAATGGACACATAGCGCGTCTGTTTTTCGCTTAATCCCGCCATCAGTTTGGGGTCATCAATGGAGTAAAGCGGATAAATGCAGTCATACGCAATGGCCGGTTTGAAATCTTTTTCTTCAATGGTTACCACCGCAAAGCGGTTGGCTTCCGAGCCGGTGCCGTGGGTGAGGTTGACGGCCACGATGGGCGCGGCTTCCGTCGGAGTGAACTGGAATTCATACAGTTCTTCGGCGGTTTTGCCGGGGTATTTTAACAGGATGGCCGTGCTTTTGCCCGCGTCAATGGCAGAACCGCCGCCGATGGCGATAACGGCCTGCGCCCCGAATTCCAGCCCCAGCTTGGCTGCGGCGTTGACTTGGTGCGTATTCGGGTTGGGGGTAACGCCGTCATACAGCGTATAAGCAATATCGTGCGCGTCAAAGGCTTTGGTTACGTAATCCCACGCACCCGTTTTCTTGTAAGAACCATGCCCCGTAACGGCCAGCACCTTGCTGATGCCGCGGGCTTTTAAATCTTTGGCGATATCGTCCATTTTGGCGATGGCGCCCGCTCCGAAATACACCAGCGTTTTGGAGCGGATTTCACGTACGGCGTTAATATCAATGTCTTTCTCCCACATAAAACCCTCCTTAATTCTTTGCCGGCCTGACGGCGCCGGCTCTTATCATTACTCTATTACATTTAAACCGCCTGTGCAAGCGTGTTTTTCACAAAATACCCCGCCGGAAAAGCGGGGCATTTTTACTCTATTTCGTAACTCAGTGAAACGGAAGCCTTGACGGAAATCAACCCGCTTCCCAACTCTCCTTCCGGCCCGCCGCCGGAGAGATTTTGCACGGAGTTGGAAGCGGAGAGAAAATAAACCGGAGAGCTCATTTCCTCCAGCTTTTTGACTTTGCCGGTTTTTATCCCCGCTGCACCGGCCAGCAGGGCGGCTTTTTCCTGCGCGGCCTGCAGGGCCGCCAGGCGCGCTTCATCGCGGTATTTGCGTATTTCGGAAGAGTAAAACTCCACCCCTTCCACGCGGTTTACGCCGCGTTCCAACAGGGCGTAGAGTACGCTTTCGTATTGGGCGGGGTCTTCCAGCGTGAGGGTAAAACTCTGTTCCAATTCATACCGCATCTGGACGTCGGAGGCATTTATTGCGGAGGCGGAATAAGCCACCGTGTCACGGTACAGAGGCGTAATGCGGATCTGGCGTATTTTAAAGTTTTTCTCTTTTGTCCCCTGTTCCCGTAAATACTTTTCTATGTCGGCCATGGTGTTTTCCATGGTTTCACGGCCTTTGTGTAAGTCCGTTGTACGCCGCACAACGGACAGGGCCAAGGCGGCGCGGTCCGGCTGTACGCGCACTTCGGCTTCTGCGTTTACCGTCAATATCCCTTCCGGCAAATCGGCGGGCTTGCCGCCGCAGGCCGCCAACAAAAGAAGCGGCCATAAATAAAGCAGGCGTTTCATGGCCCTCTCCTATTTTTGGCGCGTGAAGGACTGCGTGCCGCCGTTTTCCCCGCTTAGAATCAGGGTGTTTTCATCGGGCATGGAAAACGTATAGGTTTGCGTAAATTCAATCGTCTGCCCGTTGCCTATGCTGGTGCCCGTCAGGGTCAGGGTGTCGCCGCTGACGCTCCAGCTTTCATACAGCAACGTGGCCATATTCAGGCTGGAGGCCGCACCGCCGGCCTGCAGGCTCATGCCCTGGGTCTGTCCTTCCAGTCCGGGTACGGGCTGCACCCAGTTCCCTTCCAAAGACGGCGCGCCGCAGGCGGCCAGCAATACGGCGGCGGATAAAGTGGTAACTAATTTTTTCATAACTCCTCCTTAATTGTTTTTTAAAACGTTTTTCCACTCGCTATTTATCAAAAATACCCGTCAGTACGGAAAGTGACGGGGATATTATTTTAAACAGAAGCGGAAGAGCCGACTGTACATATTGATACTATAACAAATTTATTTTATGTTCGGACGAAGGCATAGGATGTGGGAGATTGAGCCCGCTCCAGCCTTTTGGATTTTTATACCCTTTGACAGACGGCGCAGCAAAAAAGGCTTGACTTAAAGTTAACTCCAGGTATTACAATTTTAATTAAAGGAGAAAAAAATGAACATTTCGCAAGTCAGCCAAAAATACGGCATATCCATAGACACCCTGCGCTACTACGAAAAAGAAGGCCTGCTGCCCCGCGTGCACCGCAACGAAAGCGGCATACGCGACTATACAGAGCAGGACTGCGGCTGGGTGGAATTCATCAAGTGTATGCGTTCGGCGGGCCTGTCCATAGACACCCTGCGGGAATACATTACGCTTTATTTTAAAGGCAACCGCACTCTGCAAAAGCGCAAAAACCTGCTTATTGCCGAGCGCGACAAACTGCAGGCGCGCCTGAAAGAAATGCAGGCTACGTTGGAACGCCTGAATTATAAAATCAATTCTTACGAAGAAAGAATCGTGCAATGTGAAAAAGAATTATTAAAAAAGAGGAAAAACAAATGAGCAAAAACGTACTGATTATTTCCGCCAGCCCGCGCAAAGGCGGCAATTCCGATTTGTTGTGCGACCGCTTTTTGGCCGGAGCGCGGGAAGCGGGCCATCACGCGGAAAAGATTTTTCTGCGGGATAAAAAAATCAATTACTGCCAAGGCTGCGGCGTATGCAATACCACGCACGCCTGTGTGCAGAAAGACGACATGGCCCCGCTGCTGGACAAAATGCTCCAAGCCGATGTGATTGTGTTTGCCACGCCGGTGTATTTTTACTCCTGCGACGGCCAGCTCAAAACGTTTATTGACCGCTGCGTGCCCAGGTATACGGAAATGAAAAATAAAGATTTTTATTTCATTCTCACGGCGGCGGACACGGAGCAGAAAAATATGCGCCGCACGCTGGAAACCCTGCGCGGTTTTACCGAAGACTGCCTGGAAGGCGCGCGCGAAAGAGGCGTTATTTACGGCACAGGCGCGTGGCAGGCCGGGGAAGTAAAAGATCTGCCCGTTTACCAAGAGGCCTACGAGGCGGGCAAAAACTGTTAAACGCTTATGAAAAAATTGGCTCTCCTGCTTTGTCTGGGCCTGCTGGGCGGAGCCGTGCGCTCCGCGGCGGAGCAAAAAGAACCTATGAAAATAAAAATGACTTTTAACGGCCGTGAAGCGGTGCTTCTTATGCAGGACAACGTCGCCACAGCCCAACTGGCGGCCTTGCTGCCAGCGGAGTTTACGTTCCGCGATTTTGCCGGCGAAGAGAAAATCACCGATTTCCCCCGCCCGCTGGATTTGTCCGCCGCGCCGCGCGGCATGGTAGCTTCGGCGGGGCGCGTGTTTATTTACGCGCCGTGGGGCAATATGGGCATTTTTTATAAAGAGCACGGCACAAAATTGGACAAAAGCCTGATCTGGCTGGGAGACGTGCAGAGCGGGCTGGAAGATTTGGCCGCGCAGAAGCGGGACTTCCGCGCGCGGCTGGAAATTATGAAGTAAAAAGGAGGCGGCATGCGTTTTGGAAAAATCACAGCCGTACTGGCCCTGTTGCTGCTTTGCAGCGGGGTGGTCTTTTGCAAATTAAATAAAGAGGATAAAAAAAATATGAGAAAAGCACCCATTGAAACCGTATTTGAACAGGGGCAGCCCAATCCGTACGGGCAGTTCTTCACGGGACAAACGTATTTGACCCGTTTGAGTGAAAAAGACGATATTTGGAATTCGTCCATCGCCAACGTTACTTTTGAGCCGGGGGCGCGCACGAACTGGCACAAACACGACGGCGGGCAAATCCTGCTGGCGTTAAACGGCGAAGGCCGCTACCAGGAAAAAGGAAAAGAATTGCACATTTTGCATAAAGGCGACGTGGTGCGCATTCCTCCCCATGTGGAGCATTGGCACGGAGCCGCGCCGGGCTGCTGGTTTGTGCACGTGTCCATAGAAACCAATGCGCATTTAAACGGGAAAACCGACTGGCTGGACCCAGTGACGGACAAGGAATATAAATAAGGAACTGTTATGAGAAAAATATGGGGTTTGACTTTTGCGGGTCTTTTGGCAGTGGGCGGTTTAGCCTGCGCCAAAACGGCCGATACACAGACGGAAACGGGCGAAGCGGCGCCGGCGCAAACGCAGACCGCCGCCCCCGCGGGAGAAAAGCGTATGGCTAATAAAAAAGTATTGGTGGCTTATTATTCCTATTCGGGCAATACCGCCGCCGTGGCGCGCCAAATAGCGGCCAAAACGGGCGGGGATTTGTATGAAATTAAAACCGACCACGTTTATCCGGAGGCGTACCGCCCGATGACGCAGCAGGCCAAAAAAGAAATAGAGGCCGGATTCCGCCCCGAACTGACGGGGGAAATGCCTGACATCGGCCAATATGACGTGGTGTTTATCGGTACGCCGAACTGGTGGGGCACGCTGGCACCGGCGGTGTCGTCTTTTCTGGAGAAAAACGACTTTGCGGGCAAAACCGTAGCGCCTTTTAACACGCACGGCGGAGGCGGAATGCAAAACTGCGAAAAGGATATGCGCGCCGCCCTGCCCAATGCCACCGTGCTGGAAGGGGCCGCTTTTGCGGGCCGTTCTTCGGGCGCGCCGGAAAGCGCGTTAAACAACTGGCTGGGCCGGCTGGGGTTTTAAGTTGACGAAATGCCTGCGCCGACTGACGGACGCCGCCCTGCTTTTGCTGTTTTTGGCGGCTTTGGCCTATACGTGGACGGGGTATACCCTCCATGTATGGGCCGGCTGGCTGTGGCTGGCCGCCGTCGTATTGCACGGCGTACTGAATAAACCCTGGTATCAAAATATTTTCCGCGGGGCATATTCCCCCCGCCGCGTTTTTATTTTAACGCTGAATATGCTGTTGTGGGTATGTACGGCGGGCCTGTTTGTATCCGGCCTGTATATGGCTTACGGGACTTTGAATGTAGCGCAGGCGGCCCTGATGCGCCAAATACACGTCGGCTGCGCCTGGTGGCTGTTTCTGTTGTGCGGCGTACACGCAGGCCTGCACGGGGCGATATTATCCAACGTTTTTAAAAAAATCCCTTTCCCCCGCTTTGCGGTAAAATATACTTTATGGGCGGCCGGACTGGGGTTTGCCGCCTGGGGCGCACTGGGGTTTATACGCCTGCGCCTGTGGAATAAACTTTTGTTTCAAAATTCATTCGGCTCTTGGGAGGGTTCCCTGACCGGATTTATAGCGGCGGCGGGCGGCTTGTTTATGCTGTTTGCCGCGCCGGCGCATTTACTTATGCAACAAGGAGGAAGGAAATGAAAAAGACGGAAATGCTTTGGCCCTGCCTGCTGACGGCCTGCGTATGCCTGGCGGCGTGCTCGTCGCCGGATGCGCAGACGGAGAGCGCACAGTCTGCGCCGCAAACGCAAACGGCCCAGGCTGTTGCGCCGCAGACGGAAGGCAAAAAAGCCGTGGTATATTTCACGCGGGATTTGTCGGCCGAAGGGTTAAAAAAGGTGTACGCAAAAATAAACGGGCAGCTTACCGGCAAAGTGGCCGTGAAACTGCACACCGGCGAGCCGCACGGCCCGAACATTCTGCCGCGCGAATGGGTAAAAGAACTTTTAAAAGAAATCCCCAATGGCACGATTGTGGAAACCAATGTGCTCTATGACAGCCCGCGCCAAACGACCGAGGGGCACCGCGAAACGCTGAAAATCAACGGCTGGACCTTCAGCCCCGTGGATATTATGGACGAGGACGGCGCCGTTATGCTGCCCGTAAAAGGCGGCAAGCACTTTAAAGAAATGTCCATGGGCAAGAATATCTTAAATTATGATTCTATGCTGGTGCTGACGCACTTTAAAGGCCATTCCATGGGCGGATACGGTGGTTCTATGAAAAACATCGCCATCGGCTGCGCCGACGGCAAAGTGGGCAAGGCTATGATTCACAGCAAAGGCGGTAATGTGTGGGGCTACAGCGGGGAACGCTTCCAGGAAAATATGGTGGAATCGGCTAAAGCGACGGTGGACCACTTTGCCCCGCATATTGCCTACATCAACGTACTGCGCAATATGTCCGTAGACTGCGACTGCGCCGGCACTTCCGCCGCGCCCGTCAAAGCGCGCGACGTCGGCATACTGGCTTCCACCGATTTGGTGGCCGTGGACCAGGCCTCCATTGACATGGTCTACCAGCTGCCTGAAGCGGAACTGCACGACCTCAAGGAGCGCATTGAATCGCGCAAGGGCCTGCGCCAGCTTTCTTATATGAAAGAACTGGGTATGGGCACCGGCGAATACGAACTGGTGGACTTGGATAAATAATTAGTAAAACTCCCCGGGCTTTCGCCCGGGGAGTTTCATTTTAAAAACGCATGGTTTGTACGATAAATTTGGCGGACAGTTCTTTGACGAGTTCTTCCTCTTTGCTGATAACGTCCAGCAGGATAATGCCGCCGGCGGAGCAGACGCCTTCCGCCGCGTCGTGCAGGCCAATGCGCGTTTTAATGCTGCAGCCGTAGCGCGTCAGAATATCCTGCAAGGCGGAAGCTTCGTTTTGACGGTTTTTCAGTTCAATGCCGATAATGGTGTGTTTCATTTTTCCCCTCCTTTTTTTCACTTTAGCATAAAACGCGCTATAATAAAAGAAACGGAGGCGTCTATGTCCTACAGAGAAACCGCTTTAGCCAAATTCCTGCTGTTTGTGGAGCCCGGGCCGCTGACTTTGGTCACTACTTTTGACGGAAAAAAGAATAATGTTATGACGATTTCCTGGGTGATGCCCATGGATTTTGACGGCGGACTGGTCATGGCCACGGGGCCGTGGAACCATTCTTACGAAGCATTGGTCAAGCGCAAAGAGTGCGTGGTGTGCATTCCGGCGCAGGATATGCTGGAAACCGCCGTCAAAATAGGCGACGTAAGCGGCGCGGAGTGCGATAAATTTGCACTGTTTCATCTGCGCACTCTGCCCGCCAAAACCGTTCAAGCGCCGCTTTTGGCCGGCTGCCAGGCGTGTTTGGAATGCGAAGTGACCGACGTGCTCGCGCGCCGCGGGCTGCTGCTTTTGCGCGTTAAACGACTGGTAACCGACAAAAGCAAAGCCAAAGGCCGCCTCTGGCACGCCCGCGGGGACGGCACCTTCACTTTGGACGGCGCGTCCCGCAATTTACGCCGCCTGATGAAAGACAAACTGCCGCCAGGGGTATAAATTCTATCGGAATTTCATTCCGTTTGCATTTCTTTTGTTAGAATTTGTTTTACTTTTTCAAAAAATTCCAATGTTAATTGGCGGCATTCCTCTTTGGCATGTGGATAGTCTTGGGCTTTTTCTATGTCTGCTTGTAAATTGCCACTGTAGCGGATGGGAGACCACTTAAAATAATCATGTCGGCTGGAAAAAGGATTGTATAAAATTACTTTTTTTCCCATAAGCGTAGCCCAATACGTCGCATGATAACCGTTGGTAACAATAATTTCGCTGGAGCCTATCATCTCTAAAATTTCTTCTAATGAAGATTTATTGTTTGTCTTTTCAAAAGCCAAATTTATTGGAAAATCGTAATGTTCTATAATTCCTATTTTGCGTTTAACCGTGTATGATTTATCCAACTGCGGCATCATGCAGGATACACAAGGCAAAAAGGACAGCCCGGCCGGATGTTGCCAATCCCGGCAGGCAATTAAACGGAATTTATTAAATAATATTTTTTCTTTTTTCTGCTTCTCATGATAATGTGTGTTAAAACCAAGCCCCCAACCAATGACGTTAGGCGTTTTTTTGAGTAATTTGTTTATACTGCTGTTCCAATGCGGACTATGATCGAGCAGACCTCCTCCGCCCAGTATGACAAAATCATTTTTTTTAATACCAGTTTTATCCACATCCTGAAGATCGCAGAAGAATACCGGATATTGATCAAAAAAATTTTTAAAATACAAGTAGGGCGTGCAGTTTATGTCTCCGGTATTGACTTCCTTGCGGCAATGTACAAAAAATAAGCGAGAAGAAGAAGAAGAAGAACGAAAAAAATCTTTGAGTTGTTGAAGTAGGTGTTTTTTCATATCAAGTAATTTTTAGAAAATCCCTTTTACGCTTATTGTAATATATTTACGCCGCTGCTGTTTATTTGGGGCGGACCAAATTTTCAAATCCTTCTTTAATCAGCGGGTACGCCGTTTGGGCATCGTCCAAACTGCGCGCCACGGTTTCCATGGGACAGCTGCCCGTTTTGGTGCGGTTTAAAATATACGGTACGGTTTTGGAGGCGGTATATTTGATGTTGTATTTTTCCAGTATAGCGATTGCCTCCTGAGAGAGCATACCCGTATGCAGTTCTTTGGCTCCGCCGTAGGCCAACAGCAGGGAAGAAGCCCGCCCCGTTACTTTATCATATACATATGCGTCTTTGACGCCGCCTTCAGACAGCGCCTCAAACAAAGGCTGCAAGCCACGCCCGTCATAGGTGCGTATCGCTCCGTCCGGCCCGGCGATGACCAGCGCGTGCTGCGGGGCCAATTCCACCACGCGTTTTTGCACGTCAAACGAAGCGGCCGTCCCTCTTTGAGGAGCCGAGGCGCACCCCGCCGCCAACAAAGCGCAGGCCAGTAAAAGAAAAGTGTCTTTTATTTTCATATTTTCCTCCTTCTTGCGGCATATTCCCTGGAGCGGGTTTTAAATCAAGAGTTTTCTATGACGGACAGGGTTTGGGCTATGCGCTTAAGTCCCTCCTGCAGCATGGTGCGCGGGCAAGCGATGTTGATGCGCAGAAATCCTTCTCCGTCTGTTCCGTACAAACTGCCCGGGTTGACGCGCACGCCGCTTTTGCGCAGTTGCGCCGCCAGCCAGGCGGAAGGCTTTTGCAAATAACGGCAGTCCGCCCAGACCAAATAGGTCCCTTCCAGCTCCGACACGGTAACTTTAGGCAGATGTTTGGCAAAAAAGTCTTTTAAAAACAAAAAGTTTTCATGCAGATAGGCGTTTAACTGGTCCAACCAGTCCGCACCGTATTGATAGGCGGCAATAAGCCCCTCCACCCCAAAACAGCCTATGCCGCCCGTTTCGGTGGCGCGCCGCACACTTTCCCGCACGGCTTCATCAGAGGCAAAGATATTAGCCGCCTGCAGGCCGGCCAAGTTAAACGCTTTGCTGGGCGAAGTGCAGGTAACGGAATTTTTCAAGAAACGTTCGTCCAAGGACGCAAACGGCGTATATTTGAGGGACGGGGCGACCAACTCACAATGGATTTCGTCCGCCACCACAAACACCCGGTGCCGCAGGCAAATTTCACCTACCCGCTCCAACTCCTCCGCGCTCCAGACTCTGCCTGCGGGATTGTGCGGATTGCACAGAAACAGAATTTTGGCTTTCGGATCGGCGGCCTTTTTTTCCAAATCTTCAAAATCCATACTCCATCGGTTATTTTCGTATTTCAACGGATTGGCCAGCGCCTCACAGCCGTAATTTTTGATAACGGAAAAGAAACAGTTGTACACCGGCGTTTGCAAAATGACTTTATCCCCCTTTTCCGCCATAACGCATAAAATGGCGGCCAGCGCGGGCACCACCCCCGTCACGGGTAATATCCACTGCGGGCGCACGGCCCAGCCATGGCGGCGGGCAAACCATTCCGCAGTCGCTTTGTAATAAGACGCGGGCGGCAGGGTGTAACCATAGATGCCGTGTGCAGCGCGCCGGGCCAGGGCCTGCGTAACGGCCGGCACGGTGGCAAAATCCATATCCGCCACCCACATAGGGATTTCGTCTTCCCGCACGGGGTCAGCCCACTTGACGCTGTGGGTACCCTTACGGGAAATCATTTTGTCAAAATCGTATTTCACTTGACGAACCTTAAACGGCGCAGTGGCTGCACCGGTTTTTAAATGACGCTTTTGGCCCAGGCCTCCACGCGAGCCTGTTCTTTTTCCACATCCGCCCCTTTTACGGCCAGCCCGGGCCCAAAAACAGCCCCTTGGCAAATACGTTTTAAATCCCGCTCGCTGTTGGCCATGCCGCTGCCTTCGTGTGTCATAACGGCCATGACCTTTTTCCCTATCCAGTCCAGCCGTTCCAGCTGGGAAAACATGGCCATGGGGAAAGTCCCCCACCAGCAGGGTCCGCACACGAAGATATTGTCGTATGCGCTGATATCGTCCAAATATTTTTTCAGTGCGGGGCGCGCATCCTGCTCCAGTTCATCTTTGGCCTGTTCAATGCAGGCTTTATAAGCGGGGGCGTAGGGTTTGACAGTTTCCACTTCAAACAAATCCCCTCCCACGGCCCGGGCAATATATTCGGCCACGCGTTTCGTGTTCCCTTTGGAGAGGGATACAATGGCTCCGTTGACGTAGTTTTCCCCTTTGCGGGAATAATAAATAATCAGGTTTTTGGGCATCTTTCCCTCCGCGGATATAATTGATAGCTGTTTTTTAAATTATACTGATTTTTATACAAACAAGGGATATATTTCCCGGCGTTTTATATTGTTCGTAATTGCCGTTTTCCACTTTTATTTCCAGTCCGGGGCGGTGGTAATCCGTCCAACTGTAAAAACTGCCGTCCTGCGCCGTATATTCTCCCCCCTGCGTGTTGGGCACAATGCTCGTCTGCGTCGTCGCTTTTAAATCAAACAGATATTTCAGACACCGTATTTCCCCTATGTAAAAATAATTCTGCGCGCTGGAAAATGCAAAACTCATTTCCTGCGCCGTAAACGCCGGAATTTTCAAAATGCTGTTCTCCTGCAAAGCAAAGTGCCCCAGGCTGACCGTTTCCCCCTGCGTGTTCAGGTAAGACAACGCCACACTGTCTGCGCTGTTGTTTTCAATAATCACCGTGTCTATCTGCCGGCTGGTTACCTGCCCGTATTTATCCTTAAACGCCACCTGCCAGGTAACGGCACGGGAAGGGTCCGCATTGTAAAAAGTGGCCCGGCTGTCCCGTGCGTTGTCATACAGAGCGGACTGATTTTGCACCTCCCCGGCAAAGCCGCACCGTCTGGTGATAAAATTCGCCCCGTAGAGTTTAACGGGCGTTGTAATACGTTTTGTTTCCACCATATGCAATAATTCCCCCCAAATTGGGTTATACTAATAAGAGGAGCCTGTTATGAAAAAAACCATTCTCTTATTCCTTTTTTTCCTGTTTCCCTGCCTTTCTTTCGGCGCGGAAAGCTATGAGACTTCCTGCTCTTACTGGTCCTCTGTCCGGCAGGGTCAGACCTGCACCGACTGGAGAACTACCCAACGCCATGACGGTTCCTATGAGACTTCCTGCTCTTACTGGTCCTCTGTCCGGCAGGGTCAGACCTGCACCGACTGGAGAACCAGATAAACTAACCCACGTACTTATTGCGCTTCTGTCCGGCTTTATAGGCCACGTTGGCAAATTCCAACGCCTGCACCGTGCCGCGTTTAATGGCCTGCGTAATGGCCGCCAGATCCGTACCGCCGCCCACATTAATCGTCTGGTTTATAACGGCGCTTTGTCCGGCACTCTGCCCGCCGGTGTCCCCGTTGGCCATATCAAACAGCCTCGCCTGTTGCGCCCCGTTTAATATTGTTCACACGCGCTGTTGGCATAAACAGCTTCTATCCTAAGCGTTTTATGGGCCTCCGTCACTTCCGCAAAACACAACCCCGCCTTCAACCATGTGCCAAGTCCTTTATCCCAGCAGCAGAAAGCCGCATAAATTTTGTGGCGGCGATACGGAAACAAAGGAAGCTCTCTCCCCCTCCCGGCCGTCTTTGACAAAGCAGCTCCAGGATAGATATAATCAATATATGTTTACTTCCTCTTTTACGCTTCCCGAACGCAGGACTTGGCTGATTTTCTGCGGGATTTTTTGCCTGCTGGTGTCGGCCCTGTTTTTTGTTTTTCCGAACCTGCTGGGCTGGCTGGTGGCTGTATTGCTGGGAGCCGGCGGGCTGCCGCAGTTTTGGGCGGAGCATCCCGCGCTGTATGCCGCGCTGCAGACGGCGGTGCGTTTGTTTTATGTGTTGTGTGTAACGGCTGTGCTGGATTTTTCTATTTTATTCTTTTCCTATAAACTTCTTAATGATTTGGTAACGAGGGAAAACATATCTCCGTTGGATTTGTGCCGGGTTACCCTGCGGGCGGGAATACGTTTGCTGGGCTGGCAGGCCGCGGCGGCGTTGGCCGTCTGCATTTTCTGCGGATGGCAGGATAATTTCTCCGTTTATTCTCTGCTTCCCGTGTTCTTTTCCTCTTCATTTTCAGGCAGTATGTGGACCATCCTGTGGGAAATATCCGCCGTTTGCTTTGCCATTGGATTTGCCGCGGAAGAATCCGCCCTGGGCGGGCTGCGCCTGGCCTGGCATCTTTTTGTGATGCGTCTGCCTTTTTGGCTGCTGGTTTTGGCGGCGGCTTTGCTGTTTATATGGGGGCCGGCCGCGCTGCTGGCCGCTTTCGGCATGCAGGGCGGCGGGTTTGTCTCCGTCGTATTTACCCTGTGGGGCGCGTTTACCCATTTTCTGTTACTCAGCGGGTCTTGGATATATTTGTTTAATCAGCCGGATTTATTCCCAGCGGAATAATTTGGCCTTGAATTTAGAAAAAAATGTCTTATACTAATAAAAAATGAATATGTACTCGGACGGGTTCTCCTTGCGTTTACTCCGACGGTACAAATATTTTATTTTTAGGAGTGTTTTATGAACAAATTCATTTCTCTTTTCATCAGCGGAGCCCTGTTGTGCTCTCCGCTGTCCGCCGCGGCGAATACGGCCGGGGTGCAGGAATATTTTAAAGAGCAGGAGAAGGAACGACTCCAAAGATTTGATTCCGGCCTGGCCAGACTCACGCCGGCGGTTTTTGAACGTTTCCAAATGCTGGTGAGCCTTTTCCTGGGGGACGAGCAGCCGGCTGCTTCTTCCG
>CALUXH010000071.1 GCA_944324695.1 uncultured Elusimicrobiales bacterium
GCTTATTACGCCTGTGGCTATGGAAGAAGGCTTGCGCTTTGCCATTCGCGAAGGCGGACACACGGTAGGCGCCGGCGTAGTCACCAAAATTATTGAGTAGTAAAATTGTTTAGTTCACTGTTACAGGGACATTGCTCCGTCAATGTCCCTGTAGATATCATAATGTGAACGGTTCATTTAAGGAAAATCAAGATGGCAACCAACGAAAGAATCACAATCGCGCTTTCTTGCACGACCTGCAAGAATAAAAACTATTACCAGGTGCGCGGTAAAAAGAAAGACTATAAACTGGAAGTAAATAAGTTTTGCAAAAAGTGCGGCAAAAGCACCCTGCATAAAGAAACGAAAGCTTAAGATTTCGGGGGAGCGTCGGTTAACTGGTAAACCACCGGTCTCCAAAACCGGGACTGAAGGTTCGAGTCCTTCCGCTCCTGCCAGTTTTCGCAAGGATGATTATGAATAAAGCGATCAATTTTCTAAAGCAATGCGTGGCCGAGCTTAAAAAATCTACTTGGCTCAGCCGCCGTGAAGTGGCGCAGTCCACTGTCCTGGTGGCTATTGTGGTCGCGCTGACGGCCGCCTATGTGAGTATTATTGACTTCGGGCTGACCAAATTGCTGGGTCTTGCCGTGGGAGGCCGCTGATGGCTGAAGAAAAGAATTGGTACGTCGTCCACACCCAGACGGGGCACGAAGACAAGGTCCGTGAAAAGATTTTGTTGCAGGTGGAAGTGCAAGGTTTTGGTGACCGCGTATTCAACGTCCTGGTCCCCACCGAAGAAGTGGTGGAAGTCAAACAAAATAAAAAAATCCTTCGCAAGCGCAAGTTTTTCCCGGGTTATGTGCTGGTGCAAATGAATATGACCAGCGAGTCTTACTGGTTTATCAAAAATATTTCCGGCGTAACCGGGTTTTTGGGAGACCCGACGCCCGTGCCGTTGCCGGAAGAAGAAATTGCCGGCATTGTGGAATTGACCGAAGAAGGCGGAAAGCCCAAACATATTGTTACGTTTGAACGCGGCGAAAGCGTGCGCATCACCGAAGGGCCGTTTAAACATTTTATCGGCGTGGTGGAAGAGGTCAACGAGCAGAAAAACAAACTCAAAGTGATGGTTACAGTTTTTGACCGCGCCACACCGGTGGAAGTGGACTTCCTGCAAGTGGAGAAAAACTGATTTTGGCCCGCGCTTGGCGCGGGCGGTTGTTTAGCAGTACAGATTATGGAGTAAAAAATGGCAAAAGAGAAAAAAATTAAAGGTTACATCAAGCTGCAAATCCCCGCGGGCGCGGCCAATCCGGCTCCTCCGGTGGGTCCCGCCTTGGGTCAGCATGGTGTAAACATCATGGAGTTCTGCAAACAGTTCAACGCCAAAACGGCGAAACTGGAAAAAGGTATTAAGATTCCGGTCGTCATTACGGTATATGAAGACCGCTCTTTTACCTTCATTACCAAAATGCCGCCTATGGCCGTGCTGATTGTCAAAAAGCTCGGTTTGGCCAAAGGCTCCGGCGCTCCGCACAAAGACAAAGTGGGCAAGCTGACCCAAAAACAGTGCGAAGAAATCGCCGCCGAGAAACTGCCCGACCTGAACACCAAAGACATTAAACAGGCCGCCGAAATGGTGAAGGGCACCGCCCGCAGCATGGGTGTAGACATCGTAAAATAAATTTAGAAGGCAAGGGAGGGCGTAAGCCCGTTACCACCTTAAGGAGTTTTCAAGATGGGAAAAAGAATGGAAGCCGCCAAAAAAGCGTTTGACGCTGACAAATTGTATACGTTTGACGAAGCGGCGCAAATCGTAAAAGACAATGCCAAAGCCAAGTTTGACGAAACCGTTGAACTGCATATAAGCCTGGGCATTGATACCAAAAAAGCCGACCAGCAGGTGCGCACGACCGTTGTGCTGCCCAATGGTACCGGCAAGACCAAACGCATTGCCGTCATAGCTAAAGGCGAAAAAGCGCAGGAAGCGCAGCAAGCCGGCGCCGACAAAGTGGGTGCGGAAGATATTGTGGAAGACGTTATCAAAGGAAAAATTGACTTTGATGTGTTGGTTGCCACCCCGGACACGATGAAGGACCTGGCCAAAGCCGCTAAAATCCTGGGCCCGCGCGGGCTTATGCCGAACCCGAAAAGCGGTACGGTAACGTTTGATCTGGCCAAAACCATTGCCGAACTCAAAGCGGGCCGCGTGGAATTTAAAGCGGACGCTTACGGCATTGTGCATACGGCTATTGGCAAAGCTTCCTTTGACGCGGCTAAACTGGCGGAAAACGCCAAAGCCGTGCTGGACACCATCCTGCGCGTAAAACCGAGCACTTCCAAGGGCGTGTATCTCAAGAGCATTACCATGAGCTCCACGATGGGCCCCGGCGTGCACGTAACGACGAGCAAATAAGTATCTTTTGCCAAAGCAAAGCCCCGTGTATGCGGGGCTTTTTTATGAATACCTGACAAATACCCCGGGCGTGAGCCTGGGGACGAATGGAAATCCCGCCGCAAGAAAACGGAGTTTTCTTGTTGTTGGCGGCGGGCAAAATCAAGCGGAGCTGAGATTTTGAAACAAAAGAAACCCCGGACGTAAGCCCGGGGAGTTTCATCCCCTTCTGGATGGAAAACCCGCAGCTCATGAGAATCCCGCCTCCGGACATAGTTGTTCTGGGCTGCGTCCGGTAAAAAGTTGCGGGGCCGGGAGTTACAGCAAAGGGGCCGCCGGGCTGCCCCCGGTTTTCTGTAGATTTACCCCGACGGGGACGTGTCTGCTACAGGGCCAAATTCATATATTTTCCCAGGGGCTTAACTTAATATAATATTTAATATGAAGAGAATTTTTTGTTTATGCCTGTTGTTTTTCTCCGTACTCTCGTGGGCGGAGGTGGGGGTTTTATCCGTAACGGACGAGGATGTGCACGCTAAAAAGGAAGATTTCTGGCATACCTTTGAATATTATGTAACGGGTTCTGACGGCGTACGAGCCAAATGCCAGGCTACCCGCGTGGGGAAAAAATGGTTTGCCACGGCCGCCCATTGTGTGGTGGAGCGTTGTAAGAGTCGGTGTACATTGCAGGTGGACTTGCTGGAGCAGCCGTTTTCCGCTTTGGCCAGCGTGGAACATACGGCCAAAAAACCTGTTGTGTTTATTCATCCGGAATATGATCCGAAAGTACCAGTGGTCCATGATTTTGCTTTGCTAAAGATAGATGTGTCTTCCGTTCCCTTGCAGTATTATCGCCGTGCCCAGGGGAAAGAAACCCAGAATGTAGCCGTTTCCAAAGCAGCGTTTAATGCTTTCTTGCGGCGCACGCCTGTCGCCCGGCGGGAGTTTGAACAGGCTTTGCGGCCTAAACTGCCGGCTCTTTTGATTTTTGGCGGACGGGATGCGCATATTGACCGTCAACTTTCCGTTATTTCTATTTTTAACGGCCGTCGGCAGATTTTACAAAACCCATATCCGGCAGATTACATAAAGCGGCTGGGTTTTGCGTATACGAAGGATTTTGGCATACGGGAAGGTGTCAGCGGTTCCGGCGTTATGACCAATACGGGGGAACTGGCGGGCATTGCGGCCGCGCATCTAAGTTTTATCCCGCCGGATCAGGATCGCAAGGTGTTTTTTATGTTTTCGATTTTTGATGAGGACCTTACCGTATTTATGGAAAGCGTAATGGGCAGCGATTATTATAAGCTGGACCGCCGCAATGCTTCGGACGGTTATATTTCCTCCGACGTTTCCGACTACAGCGAGATTGTGGAAGCGGTGGAGAAAGTAACCCAATATAAGAAAGGAAAGAGATAAAGTTTTCAAAAGGGAGTCCCCGGAACGTCGTGGGGAAACAGCCTGTTTGAAGGGAAATGCTCCTTGCCCATGAGCAAAACGGCTGTCAAACGTTTCCGGACGGAAAATATTTCCGGTGTTTTTCCCGTTGGTGCAAATGCGCAATAGACAAGGGCCCGCCTTGTGTCGCAGCGGAGAAATTCTGGGGTTTCGCTTCAGATGATTTTTAAAATCTCGTTTTTAAACGCGGCGAATAATGTTTAGTCTTTTTGTTTGGCCTTGCGCCGCTCGGCTCGTTTAGCCAGGCGTTCGGCCTTGGTTTCGCGGCGCTTATAGCCTTCGTGTTCGGGGCTTTGTGCGGCTTCGTTATCCAGGCTGCCGTTCCATTCAAATTCCCGTCCGCCGGCTATCAGTGCGTCCCCGTCCTGTACTCCGGCTTTTAAAAGCGCTTTTTCCAGGCCGATTTTCTTAAAAATTCCGCGCAGGCGCGCCACGGCTTCGGGCTGGGTGAAGTTGGTCATGGCAATAAATTCGTCTATCTTTTTGCCCGTAATATGGATAACGCCCTCTTCGTCGCGTTCAATGACGAAAATCGGCTCCACCTTGTGCAAAGCGGCCTGCGGTTTTTCCAGTTCCACTTCCGGCACCGGCGTAACGGAGAGAATTTTGACCACTTCGTCCAACACCTGTTTAACGCCTTGCCCCGTGGCGGCCGACATCAGCATAACGGGGTTTTTCTTATATTTTTTCTTGAGCTGTTCGTAAGCCTTCTGTGCGGAGGGCAGGTCGGCTTTGTTGACTGCGATGATACGCGGCTTTTTGGCCAGCTCTTTGTCAAATTGCTTAAGTTCCTGTTCAATCACCTTGGCGGACTGCACCGCGTCCATGCCGTCAAATCCGTCCGGATCCACCAAATGCAGCAGTACGCGCGTGCGCTCAATATGCTTTAAAAATTGGTGCCCCAGGCCTTTGCCTTCGCTGGCGCCTTCAATAATGCCCGGTATGTCCGCCGTGGCGAAAGAGGTGCCCTTGTGCATGGTAATACCCAAATTGGGGTTTAACGTGGTAAAAGGATAATCGGCTATTTTAGGCCGTGCGCTGGAAATGGCCGTCAGGAAGGTGCTTTTGCCGGCATTGGGGAAACCGACCAGCCCCAAATCCGCCAGCACTTTCAGTTCCAAAATCAGGGTCACTTCTTCTCCGGGCTGGCCCAACTCGGCCATGTGCGGGCAGGTGTTATTGTGCGTTTTAAAGGACTGATTTCCGCGTCCGCCCATGCCCCCGCGGGCCACCAGAATCTGTTGCCCATGGGCGGTAATATCGCCCAGCAGTTGGCCGTCTTTATATACCAGCGTACCCAGCGGCACGCGGATAATTTTGTCTTCCCCGCCGCGGCCCGTTTTATTATAGGTGCCGCCCTTTTCGCCGTTTTGCGCTTCAATATGCGGGTTGTAGGCCAGCTCCAAAAGCGTGGTCAGGTTGCTTTCCCCC
Organism: uncultured Elusimicrobiales bacterium; assembly: GCA_944324695.1. Classification (GTDB taxonomy): domain Bacteria; phylum Elusimicrobiota; class Elusimicrobia; order Elusimicrobiales; family Elusimicrobiaceae; genus Avelusimicrobium. The sequence continues at coordinate 5,267 of CALUXH010000071.1, forward strand.
TGGATCAGCACGTCGCCGCCTTTGCCGCCGCAGCCGCCGTTGGGGCCGCCGAACTCAATGAATTTTTCGCGGCGGAAAGACATACAGCCGTCGCCGCCTTTTCCGGCGGTGACATAGATTTTGACGCGGTCCAAAAAGCTTCCTGATTGCATAATATATCCTTAATAAACGGCCGGCAGGGGTATATCCTGCGGGCTGTTTTATTCCATTCCTTCTTCCGGCAGTCCTTTAAGCAACTGCCTGGACAAAGCCCTTTTGGCTTTGTTTCTGGCGCGCTTGACTTTGCGCCGTGCGGCGGTTTTGGTGGCCGTATAAGACCATTCGTCCTGCTTAACGGGTAATACTTTGTCTTTCATATTCTAGCAAAAGTGCGCCTATGCGGCGCGCCGGCCGCCGTTTAGATAAAAAAGCGGCGGGCCAAGAGCGGCCCGCCGTTTCAAAACCGTGCTGCTTATTTGGTTTCTTCTTTTTTGGCTTTCGGGGCCTTTTTGGCGGCCGGTTTGGCTGCCTTCG